>JBLNAZ010000039.1:0-24407 GCA_050259615.1 Syntrophomonadaceae bacterium
TGCAGATGTTTTCAGACAATCCCGCAAATTATTTGAAGGATTCGGTTTATACCGGATTCATCTCACGAATGCCTTCCACGTGGGATAAAACTGTGGGGCTCGATTCGAAAGCCGGTGAATACGCTGCTGTTGCAAGAAAGAATGGCAGTACGTGGTACATTGGAGCAATGACGGACTGGACAGGCCGTGAGCTTGAAGTACCGCTTTCTTTTCTTGACGGCTCAAGCTACAGACTTGAGTATGTTGAAGACGGAGTTAATGCAGGCCGCCATGCTTCAGATTATAAACATGATATAAAAGAAATAAAGTCCACTGAAACATTAAAGATAAAACTTGCTCCCGGAGGCGGATGGGCCGGAATTCTGACTCAGGTAAAATAAGCATATATTTTTTTATTGCCGGCAAGCCCCTGAAAACTCCTTTTCAGGGGCTTTTTTAATAACAAACACTCCAATACTTTGCATCAAAGTTTCATCCTTGAAACAAGAGAAAATTTATTTATATTTCTCAGGAGTGATTATTGAATTTAACAACGGGGATATTCATGGAAGCAGTCACATATTCTCTCAGACATGGGGATAAAAACTCACAGGAATACTATAAAACCGTAAGCCTTTATGCCGACGAAATTTTACTTAAATCAAAAGATTCCCTTCTGCCGCTCATTAATGATTTCAAAGGATACCTGATAAAATACAAACTGGAAGAAATCCGTGAGGATGAAGAATACATTCTCGAACTGATAAGTTTTGGCGTATTGTGGCAGACTTATGCCAGGACTGCTCTTGCCGTTCACTTTGCTCCTTTTGTTACATTGTCCCATATGTCCGAATGGCGTAAAAAGCACCAGAAAGTAAAACCTTACATTGATATTGCACGCGGACTTCTAACCACACTTTTTCTTCTGCCGCAAAAGTCACGTTCAAAAGAATTGTCTTTACCAACTTTGAATCAGATAGACCACGTCTGCAAGTGGTTTGAAGCAACGGGAGAATTCAGGGAACAGGCGCTGCGGTTAATCCGCTGGCGGGCTTTCTGGCAGACGAAAAGTGAAAGTGAGCTGCAGGAAATCTTTTCTGCAATTCATAATTTCACAATCTGGTTCAAAGAAAGTTCGCTTTCTGCTCTCGGCAGGTATACAGAAAATGTAGAGGATTTTCTGAAGAATTCATTTGGCCATTATCTTTGGCGTGAAGACCGCATTTCCTGTACACGCTCACGTGCAGAGTACCACCTGAACATGGCCGGGGCAGAACTTATGAACAGGGCGTTCAGAAAGGAATTTCAGAAGACCGAGACTAAAGCCGTTCTGCTGCCCGGATGTATGAGGGGGCGTTCTGCTGAAGAATGTGAAGCTGTAAAGGTGCCCGGGGGCCTGCGTTGTGAAGGCTGCCTTCCAGGCTGCAATGTGAACCAGCTTCGTGAAATGGGTAAAAAATATAATTTTGAAGTTTACGTTATTCCTCATGCATCCGACCTTTCGCTCTGGGGACCGCGTGAAGGTGCTCCAAGCCGCGGAGTTATCGCATCAGCCTGCATTACCACTCTTGTAGAAGGGGGCTGGGAACTCAAACGCTATGATGTGCCGGCTCAATGCGTAATTCTTGACTTCTGCGGATGCAAAAAGCACTGGCATAAAGACGGGCTTGAAACAGAGCTGAACATTCAGGAATTAAAAAGAATAATAAAGAACCCTGAACTATCCAACTCTGTTTCATAAACACAATTTATTTAGCCTGGCCTGAAAGCGACTGGAGCGTCTGCTGCAGCCTTTCTAGTTCTTTGGCTGCCTCAGGGAATTTCTTTTCGCCCTGAAGCCTTAAATAGTTATTAAACGCATCATTGGCAGACTTTATCTGTGCCTGCACTGAAGGAGCCTGTGAAGTCTGAGGTTTTTTATTCTCAGTGGAAACCGTCTGCAAAGGTGCGGGTGTCTTACTGAAGAGTCCGTTTAATGCTTCCTCAAAGGTTTTTGCATAGCTCATATTTTCCTGATGCATTACAACTACAAGCCTCAGCTCCGGATAGGCTGCCGTTTCAGCCTGCAGGTAAATCGGTTCAACATAAAAAAGCGTATTATTAACCGGAATTGCCAGCACATTGCCGCGGATTACCTTGGATCCGTGCTGATCCCAGAGCGTGAGCTGCCCTGAAAGATAACTATCCTGGTCAATTTTCGTTTCCACCTGCTGGGGTCCAAGCACCATCTGATCCTTGGGGAACTGGTATGTAATAAAGCGCCCGTAGTTTTCAGGGTCGCACATTCCTGCAATCCAGCCTATAAGCACCTGCCGGTTCTTTGGAGTAAACGGCAGCATTAAAACGAACTGCTGTGTATTTACTCCGGGCACCTGCCACATTATATAATAAGGATCCACCGGCTGCACCTCGTTATAATATTTCGCCGTCGCCCTTACCCAGAGGTCCTCCTGGTTGTAGAATACCGTAGGATCCATCATATGATATTTGGCATATACAGTGCCTTGCGTCATAAGCATTTCCATCGGATATCTTAAATGCTGAAGAATTTCCTTCGGCATCTCCTCTTTTGTTTTAAACAGATGCGGGAATATTTTGCTCCAGACTTTAATTACAGGATCCTTCTTATCCATAATGTAGAAGTTTACTGTTCCGTCGTACGCATCCACAACTGCTTTAACTGAGTTTCGGATATAGTTTATCCCCTCAAGATAGTCGCTGAAATCCGTGGTCAGAGTTCTTGTCTCGTTGCCTTCCTTATAGGGTATATTCTCCCGGGCTGAAAAAGGCTGGCTGTACGGGTAATAGCTTGATGTTGTATAAGCATCCAGCATCCAGTACAATTTTCCGTTTGCAAGAACGATATAGGCATCCTTATCAAAGTTAAGGAAGGGGGCAAGAAGTTTCACCCTTTCCTGCACCTGGCGGTGAAACATAAGTCGGCTTTGAGTCGTCGGATAGTCCGAGAACAGGAAATTAGTTCCGTCGAACTTCCATCCGTAAAGAAATTTTCTCCAGAAGTTTGAAAGCTCAACTCCGCCTTTACCAGCATATTTAGTATAAACGTTATCCTCGCCGCTGGGGTAATCAAATTCCTTTGCCCTGGTATTTACTACAACTGGAGAGTTTGTTTCTTCGCCAAAATAGATCTGCGGCTGTTTAACCTGAAGAGAAGGTGATTCACTTACAGGGGGAATATCTTTTATCAAAAGATGCGGCAGTCCCTGCTCGGTAAATTCATTAACGGCCGCCATTGTAATACCGTAGCCATGAGTATATTGAAATCTTTTATTTACAAATGTCTGGCTCTGGGGCGGAAGGTTATCCAGATTAATTTCCCTGCCCGATACCATAACCTGCCTCATTTTTCCGTCAATATTGTAGCGGTCCACATCAACGTCAGAAAATTCATAATACAAGCGGATTGACTGGAACTGCCTGTAGACCGCATCAAGCGCCTTCCAGTCCCAGAGGCGGACATTATTAAAGATGTTCGGGTAACTTTCAACAGTCGCCTGAGAAAAAGAACCTGTAAGAGGGTATTCCTTTTCCTCTATATTATCCAGACCGAATGCCGCACGCGTAAACTTTATGTTATTTTGTATATATGGACGTTCAAATGTTATTTCATTGGGTTCAACTACTAGCCACTGAAAAATCTGAGGCAGGGCGCCAAAGGCTATAATCCATATTGCAATAATAAGAACTGCAGGTATGGCAATTACCCCTAAATAAGGGCGATCGGGGAAAAGGCGGAACTTCCTGGAATAAAATTCCCCGGCTTTTCTGCGCGTATATGGAACTAATAACAGCAGTCCTATTATAATCAGTAAAGCAATTACAATAGCGTAGGCCGGAAGAAGAATATTTACGTCCGTCCAGCCCGGGCCGGCAACAACTCCAGTTGAAGAAAACATAATATGATATCGCTCCAGATATCTTCCGAGTGCAAGAACAAGTATAAAGACAGAAGAAGTAAGGAAAATAGGTGACGACCATCCGGCGCTGTTTATTTCAATTTCATAAGGAAAATAAAGAAAAATATTATTATCCCTGAACCGTGTAAATGAAATGACAAGTGCCGAAATAAGGGCAATTGCCGAAGTGAGTATCAGGAGCCAGTAAAGTGAATCATAAAACGGGAGCGAGAAAAGATAGAAGCCCACATCTTTTCCAAGTATCGGGTCCTGCACTCCAATATCTACCCTGTTCCAGAATTTAAGAACTATCTCCCAGTTGGAATATCCCCAGAGTCCCCCCATAATAATTCCCAGCGCCCTGGCAATTATGTGTATAGTTTTATTTCTTCTAGGTATTGAAAGCATCAGCAGGTAGATCAGGATGTAGCCCAGAATAGCGCCGGCAACTCCAAAGCCGATATTTGAGGAATTAATTATCCAGAACCGGTCGCCGAAGCCTAGGCTTTCATACCACAGCGCCTCCCCCCAGAAATCCATAAACCAGAAAAAGAAGATCGTGAGTACGGCAACTACTGCGCCCAGAATCATTCTTCCTTTTTCCTGCCTTTTTGCCCCAGTAAAAAAAAGAAAAGCAGCAACGGCAAGCAAAAATACAAATAAGGCATTATACATTTATCATTCCTCCAGGTACTAGAATTAAATCCGATTCAAATTTAATGACAATATAGATACATTAAACTTGAGTAACAATAACTATTGGGCATTTATATTCAGGGCGCAGGAAAGCCGGTGCCCTCAGGAAAAGTATTTTTTATAAGTTTCAGGCATGTTTGCCAAGCATTCCTGCAATTACCACAGCCTGGTTATGCTCAGTGTCTCTTGCTCCGTAAAGCAGAGTTACCACCTTGTTTTCCTTTTCAGCTTTCCGGATCTCATGCAGGAGGTCTTTTTTAAGTGACAGTTCTGCCTGGTACCTCCTCTTAAACTCCTGCCACTTTTCAGGATCGTGATTAAACCATTTTCTCAGCTCATTAGTCGGTCCCAGTTCCTTAAGCCAGAGATTGATGTGTGCTCCCTCTTTCTTTATTCCTCTGGGCCAAAGCCTGTCCACAAGGATTCTAAAGCCGTCCTGCTCATTAAATTCATCATAAATGCGTTTAAGCCTGATCATGTTGATACCCGGGTTCATGAAAAAAGATAAAAAGAATGGATGACAAAAGAAATAAGGGATGGAATAAAGCCGCCAGGCTAAGCAGGCGGCTTTATGAAATTATTCATTTAAGGCAGCCGCGTTACTTTGCGGGTTCCCAGTAGCAGTTCTTTGGCGAAGTTATTTTCCCGTCTGTCTTTAATTTTTTCATCGCCTTGTCAACTTCTTTTCTTTCTATGCCTGACATTTCGGCTATCTGACCTGCTGATAATGCCTTCTGTGCTTTTTTCATTGTTTCCAGAACCTGCTGTACCACTTCCATATATTCTCCTATAATAATTATTATAATGTAAAACCCGGGTACCGTTAATAAGATACCGGGCATTTAAATTAGTTTATTTTATATTCTAAAGAAAGAAAATTTTGTGTATTAAATGTTTTTGTCAAAGGCAGCATTTTCTTTCTAATAAATATTTGCCAATTATCTCCGCAAATACTATGTTATTTTTATGAATTTTTTGGCCAATATGAGCAGAAGACAGACACCGCTTGTTATTAACAGGATCCTGGCAATTTCAAAAAAGGAATTCAAGCAGTTTTTCCGCGATAAACTGATTTTGTTTGCTTTCTTATTCCTTCCGGTTTCCTTAACCATTATTCTCGGCTACGCCCTCAATTTTGATCTCTATGGAATAAAAGTGGGAGTTCTGGATAAGGATAAAACTCCTGAAAGCAGGAGACTGCTTGAAACCTTCAGTCACTCGGAGTATTTCAGGTTTGCCGCAAGTCTTAACACTGAGATTCAGGCGGACAAATACCTGAATGAAAACAGGCTGAGGTGTGTTGTTGTAATACCGGAAGATTTCTCAGGAAAATTAAACTCAAATCAAGATGTATCTGTTCAGCTTTTAATTGACGGCTCGGAAGGGAGCATCGCTACAGCAGTAGCCAATTATGTGAGGAGCGCCGTTCTGGCCTTTGCAAAAGACATTGAAGCAGAAAGGTCGTACAAATACGGAATCAGGAGCCTTCCCGGAATCGGCGTGAGCACGCTGTTCCTTTATAACTCCGGACTTAAATCCTCAAAATTTTTTGTACCCGGGCTGATTGCCATAATTCTGACAATAGTTTCGGTTGTTTCAATTGCAATGTCGGTAGCCAATGAAAAAGAAACGGGGACAATAAGCCTTTTAAGAATTTCACAGACCTCATTTGTTGAAATTGTTTCGGGGAAAATCCTTACATATGCGGCAGTAATATTATTTGTATTTATTATTATTCTTATTGCCTCATATATATTCTTCGGGATTTATGTAAAAGGCAGCTATACACTTCTTTCCGTATCTACTCTTCTATTCCTGTTTGCAGGACTGAACCTTGGGCTTTTTGTCTCGGCAGTAACAAACACACGCCAGCTGGCATTTCAGGTTGCTACTTTTCTTTCCCTTACGCCCTCAATAATTTTGTCCGGGTTCATTTTTCCGATAGAGAATATGCCCCGCGTAATCCAGATTCTTTCAAACATAACCCCTTCGAAATTCTTTATAGTTATCCTGCGAAGCGTCATTATTAAGGGAGCTGGCCTAAGTGCCATATGGCCCGAGATGCTGAGCCTGTTTGCCTTTGGCTTTGTGTTTTTCTTTTTATCCGTTCTTCTGAACGTTAAAGGGGAGGCGCAATGAAAACGGTAGTGAGCTTTGTTATAAAAGAATTTCAGCAGCTGATGCGGGATAAAAGAATGCTGATGGTAATTTTCACTTCTCCATTAATTCAGCTGCTGCTCTTGGGCTATGCTGCATCTTTCGACCTTGACGTAATTCATACGGCAGTTTACGATATGGACCGCTCTCGCACAAGCCGGGACGTGATAGACAAGTTTTCAAAGTCCGGATACTTCATTGTCGATAAAAATGCAAATGGCTATAAGGAATTAAACCGTCTTTTGGATGACGGTAAGATATTAGCTGCAATAGTAATTCCGGGAGGTTTCGAAAGGGATTTATTTGCACTCCGCCAGGCCCGCCTGCAGGCCATTCTTGACGGTTCAGACAGCAGAAACGCAATTGTGGTTAACGGCTATATACAGACTATTATCTCGAATTACTCCAGAAATATTACTTACGAGTTATTAAACACGAAAGGCTTTGCATTGCCCAAAATCGGGAATATCAGTTCTGCGGAAAGGATACTATTCAATCCGGACTTAAAACCGAAGAACTTCATGGTACCAAATATAATGGGCCTTGTTCTTATGACTGTTGCAATAGGTCTCATGTCTGTTGCCATTGTTAAAGAAAGGGAAAACGGAACTTTAGAGCAGCTTATAGTTACACCAATTAAGCCCTGGCAGATGATTTCAGGAAAACTGGTCCCCTATGCAATATTAAGTTTCATCGCAATGCTGGGAGTTTTGCTGGCAACCATATTCTGGTTTGGTATACACATAAAAGGCAGCCTTCTGCTACTGCTTTTTGCAACATTTCTTTTTCTCATTTCAAATCTTGGATTCGGAGTTTTGGTTTCCACGCTCTGCAGGACACAGCAGCAGGCTTTGATGATATCAATATTTATGGTCCAGCTTCCGATGATCTATTTTTCGGGGTTTGCTTTTCCTATAGATAATATGCCTCTGATCATTCAATACTTCTCAAATGTAATTCCTCTAAAGTATTACATCATAATCCTGCGCGGAATTGTGCTTAAAGGAACAGGATTCTCTTCACTGTGGCAGGAGATCCTGGTTATTCTGTTAATCGGGATTGTTGTAATAACTGCCAGTGTATTAAGGTTTAAGAAGAGGATTGAATAGGTCCGCATTATGCCTTACTGCTATAATTTCCTGAATGAAGTATATTTTTCTGACCGCGTATTATCCTACATGATCCAGCAATAAAAACTGGCCGCCTTTATATTCATTGACTTCATTCATATTCTTATTATCATATTCACATATTTCAAACAATGGACAGACTGAGCAATTAGGCAGGCTCTGGCGGCAGATCTCCCTTCCGAATCTGATAAGATTTGCATGCAGCGAGTGGGCAGATCCCTGGGGGAGTATTTTATTCAGCTCAATTGAAGTTTTCTCGGGCGTTAGGGCCTTTATTACACCAATCCTGTTCAGCACACGGAATATATGCCTGTCTACAGGACATATGTTTCTGTGAAAGGCAAACATCAGAACGCACTGCGCTGTTTTAATGCCTATTCCCCTGTGTGAAGTCAGGCTTTCAACTGCCTCATTATTATCCATGTCTTTAAGGTAGTCCAAGGATACCTTGCCGTAAGTTTCTAAAAGATAGTTAAGGACGTCCTTTATTGCCCTGGCCTTAGGATGGCTGAAACCTGCGGATTTTATCGGCTCTTCCAAAGAACCGATATCTGCGCGGGCTGCAGATTTCCAGTCGGGATATTTCTTTTTTAGTCCCAGAAACGATTTGTATGAGTTCCGGTCGTTTGTATTCTGTGACAGGATTGTAGCTATGAGTATATCCACGGGATCAGGATTTGGATTTTCCTGCCTGGGAACCCCATATTCTTTTATAAGGATTTTGTTGATTTTTGACAGCTTTTCACTTGCCATTTTATTTTTCCGTGTTTTATTAAATAATAAGACTTTTATTATATCCATAACAATATAATTATTCGGGAAATAACCTGTTTTTCAGCTTTTTTAGGCGGTTAAATTTTATTACGGGGTCACGTTTTTATCTAAACTTTAAACAGAGTTTCACTGTTTATGAAAAGTAACGGTGCCAAAAGCCGGGGGAATTCAGGGTCTTTTTGTTATATTGTAACACTTATTTCAGACACTAAAATCTATAGATGGATCGAGCAAAAAAAATATTAAAAGACGTATTCGGATACGACACTTTCAGGCCGCTTCAGAAAGAAATTATTGCAAATGTCCTCAAAAAAAAGGATTCACTCGTCATCATGCCCACAGGCGGCGGTAAGTCGCTATGCTACCAGATACCGGCGGTGGTCTTTGACGGGCTTACGATTGTAGTTTCACCTCTTATTGCTCTCATGAAAGACCAGGTGGAACAGCTAAGGGATTTAGGCATTAATGCCGTACTGCTCAACAGTTCATTGAACACCGGGCAGTACAGGAATAATTATCAGCAGGTCAGGGATAAAAAAGCTCGCATCTTATATCTTGCACCCGAATCGCTTTTTAAGGATGAAATACAGCAGCTCTTAAGTGAAGTAAAACTCGATTGTATTACAATAGATGAAGCCCACTGTATCTCTGAATGGGGGCACGATTTCCGCCCCGAATACAGGCAGCTGGGCTCATTCAGGAAGAAATTTCCTTCGGCGGTGTGCATAGCCTTAACTGCAACTGCAACTCCCAGAGTACAGGAAGATATTAAAAGCAATCTGAACCTTGTTGAAGAAACAAAGTTCCTGGCCAGCTTTAACCGCGAAAATCTTTTTATTAAGGTTGCTCCCAAGGCCGATCCTTTTCAGCAGACGCTGGACTTTTTAAGTGAGCATAAGGATGAGCCCGGCATAATCTACTGCTTTTCAAAAAAGCAGGTGGATGATCTTTCGGAACAGCTTTCATCTCGGGGCTTTTTAGTAAGACCCTATCACGCCGGACTTAAGTCGGATGAACGCACCGAAAATCAGGATCTGTTCTTAAAGGATAAAATACAAATTATTATTGCCACAATTGCCTTCGGCATGGGAATCAATAAATCAAATATCCGCTTTGTCATTCATTACGACCTCCCTAAAAATATTGAGTCCTATTACCAGGAGATTGGGCGCTCGGGGCGCGACGGCCTCAGATCCGACTGCCTGCTGCTTTTCGGATACGGGGATATAAGTAAAATAAACTATTTCGTGCAGCAGAAATACAGCGAATTTGAAAGAACTGTTGCAAAGCTGCACCTGGAGTCAATGGTCCGTTTTGCAGAGGCCAATATCTGCCGCAGGATCCCCCTCATAAGATATTTCGGAGAAAATTATCAGGAAGAATACTGCGGCATGTGCGATAATTGTCTTTCTGAGAAAAAAGAGCTGGCAGATGTTACTGTAGCGGCACAGAAGTTTTTATCCTGCATGAAAAGAACGGGAGAGATATTCGGAGCCAACTATCTAATTGACGTCCTCCTGGGAGCCGAAACCGACAGAATCTTCAGCTTTGGCCATCAGAACCTCACTGTTTACGGCATTGGCCATGATCTCACGAGGAATGAATGGCTTAAACTCTCACGCCAGCTGGTGGCAGATCACGTAATTGTAAAAGGCATTGAATTCGGAAGCCTTAAGCTGACTAAGAAAGCATATGAGGTACTGCTTAAAAGCGCCAAAGTTTATGCCGATATAAAAGAAAAAGAGGCCAAGCCGAAGAAAGCAAAAATTGAAGATGAGAATTACGATCCCGGACTTTTTGAACTTCTCAGAAAGAAAAGGAAAGAGCTTGCCGAAGAGGCAAACGTGCCGCCGTATGTTATCTTCTCTGATAAAACTCTTATTCAGATGGCTTCAAGTTTCCCGAGAACAATTGACCGTTTCCTGAAAGTACAGGGTATTGGACAGTTCAAGGCAGATAAATACGGCAGCGTTTTTATTGAAGTAATTGATGAATTCTGCAGTAAAAACGGGATAGAGGAAACATCAGTAAAGGAAAAACCATCCACTCATTCCTCCCATAATAAGAATAAAAAACAACGCCACGTGGAAGTAGGTGAAGAATATAACAAGGGCACTTCAATAAGCAGGCTTATGGAGGTCTACAAAGTAAAGGAAATAACAATACTTGATCACCTACTGAAATATTTTCTTGAAGGAAATTCCTTAAGGGAAGATGGGCTTGAAGAGTTCATTATTCTGCCTAAAGCAATACGGAATAACATATTCGCCCTTTTTGACCTGGAAGGCACAGAAAGACTGGCCCCCGTATATGAAAAACTGGATGCGGAAGTAAGCTATGACGACTTAAGGCTTCTCAGGCTTTTATACCTGATCAGAAAGAAAAGCTAAGTCAGAAAGAAAAGTTAAGGCTCTTTCTTCAATTTTTTGATAAGGAACGCTTCATCTAAATTATTGATAAAGGCTTCGGCAACGCCGTTTGTCCATCCGAAGCCATCCTGCAGAGGGTATTCACCGCCTCCGGCAAAAAGCCCCAGATTTTCGACGTTATATTTTTCGAGCATCCGGCCGGTTCTTTTATAGACATTGCCGTTTAGTGTAACCCATCTGGTTTTTATTTCTTCGGCCAGTGAATCCAGCCCATATTCCCTGAGCCCTTTAACTGCAATCCATTGCAAAGGAGCCCAGCCGTTCGGGGCATCCCACTGTTCATGCGTCTCGTTAAGAGTTGTAACAAGTCCGCCCGGCATAAGAAAGTTTTTAGCAAGGTTTCGAGCAATTCTTTCGGCATACTCAGGCTTTGCAATTCCGAAGTACAGCGGGAAACAGCCGGCAAGGGACTTTACCGGAGTCTGCCTCCCCTCTTTCCAGTTATAATCGTGATAAAACCCGTCTTCTTCATTATAGAATAACCGGTTTATAAGAGCTGCCCTTTGTGAAGCCTTTGTCTTAAAAAGTTCACTTCTTTCAATGTTGCCGGTAAGCTCATAGAAAAATCCGAGTCTGTTTTCCAAAAAGTATAAAAGGCAGTTCAAATCCACGGGCAATATGTCGGTTGTTTCAATATTCAGCAAAGATTTCTCATCCTTAAACCACCTGCTTGAAAAATCCCACCCCGATTCAGCTGAAGCTCTGAGGTTTCTGAAAAAGCCTGAGCGCAGGGAATCCGGTATCTTTGTTGCTGCAGTGTAGTCTGCCTTGAAAGATTCTTCTCTTGGTATTGTGTCAAAATCGTAATAGCGGTTTAATACTCCATCTTCTTCATTAACCAGAATAACCCTGTTTATAGCCTGTTTATTACTGTCTGAAAGCTCCTCCAGTCCGTGCATCCAGAACTGATATTCAGCGAGCATTTCATCCAAATATTTAGCACCCCAGAAATAATCTTTTTTATACCATGAGACGAGGTCAACCATAAGTGAAAAGAACGGAGGCTGGGAACGTGTAAGATAATAAACCCGGTTTCCGTTGGGAATCATTTTCAGGTTGTCAATTAAATCCGCAAAATTATTGATCATATCCTCTGCTTCATCCACCCTCCCTCCTGAAATAAGGCCAAGCATTGTAAAGAAGCTGTCCCAGTAATAAATCTCCCTGAACCTTCCGCCCGGAACTATATATGGGTACTTTAATGGAATAATTGTGCTGTATCTGTTAACCACCAGTTCAGGCTGTCTTAAAAGGTATTGCCACAATGTTTCTATGTGGCGCATCATTGGCTGATTTTCCGGGAGCTTCAGTGAATCAGTCTTTCCATCCGGGACAATAAAATTTTCATAAACAAACTGTTTCAGGTTAAAGCCTGGAATTGTTTTGACCGAGTCGTATAATTTCCTGATGAAAGCAGGGTTTTTGATGGACACAGCATCCACAAAGGTTTTGGAATCATTGAAAATTCCGGAGAGCTGAACCTCCTGAAACAGATCGCCGCTTAGCTGTATATAGGTTTTCTTTATGGCCCGTAAGGAATCATAGTCCTGGCCATAAACTGCCGGGAATAAAATAAAAAGGAGTAAAATGCACTTTTTCATATGGCCCTCACGTCAGACTTATAATAGAAAATATAAAAGGTGTGCGGTAATAACAAGTGCCGGCAAATATGGAATTTCGCGGGCAATCCCAATATCTGTTCCATAAAATTACTATCTTATATACATTAAGTTTTAAGCGTTCACCGTTGTTTTCATGCTAAATAATATATTTACTTATCATTTAAGGAGACAAAATCATGACACTGTTCTGCCGAAAAGCACCTGCAATTATTCTTTTTTGTTTTCTATTCAGTCTTGCTTCCAGTTTATCAGCACAGACAAATGAACACAGGCTCATCTGCACGTTTTCGATTGCGGCAAGAGATTCCGTTACAGGTGAACTGGGAGTTGCCGTTGCATCCAGATTTTTTGCCGTCGGGACAGTTGTTCCCTGGGCAAAGGCGGATGTTGGGGCTGTTGCGACCCAGTCATTTGCAAATACATCTTTCGGACCCCGCGGCCTGGAGATGCTGCAGAAAGGCCAGACTCCTGAAGAGGTACTAAGAAATCTTTTGAAAAATGATGATAATCCAGATCAAAGACAGGTCGGCATTGTCTCGGCTGACGGCAAGTCAGTTACATATACAGGACCTAAATGCCTTTCGTGGGCAGGCGGAAGGAGCGGTAAGAACTATGCCGTGCAGGGGAATATCCTTACCGGAGAAGACGTAGTAGTTAATATGGAGAAAGCTTTCCTGACAACAAAAGGCACACTGGCCGACCGCATGTATGCAGCACTTATTGCAGGTGATAAGGCCGGCGGCGACTCCCGCGGCAAGCAGTCTGCTGCACTTATCGTTGTAAAGGATAAAGCAGGCTACGGCGGCTACACCGACAGAGCCATTGATATAAGAGTAGACGACAGTCCCGAACCATTTAAAGAACTGGGCAGACTTCTGGATTATGCACAAATGAATTATGCCTGGAACGAGGGCTGGACACTCTTTACGGAGAAGAAACCTCAGGAGGCTCTTCCTCATATGGACCGCGCCGTCTCGCTTGCACCCAATAATCCTGAACTCTTATATGACTATGCAGTTATTCAGCTTGCTGCCGGCAAAAAAGATGCATCTATAGCTTCTCTTAAAAAAGCTCTGGGGCTAAATCCAAAATTAAAACAGCAGGCAGCCGGCGATAACGACCTTAAAGGCCTGCGCGAGGATCCGCAATTTAAGGAATTGATAAAGTAGGAAAAATTAAGATTTATTAGTTAAAGGTTTTGCAAATATAATAAGAATTGATATGCCCAGCTCAGACGTAATAATTATAGGTGCAGGCGTAAGCGGACTTATGGCCGCACGCGAAGCATCTAAAAAAGGAAGAAAAGTAATTGTACTTGAAGCACGGGACCGCATAGGCGGCCGCATTTTTACCTCTTCTCTAAAGAGCTTCCAAAAGCCTGTTGAAGAAGGTGCGGAATTTATTCACGGGGAGCTTCCAATTACGGAAGCCCTCTTAAAAGAAGCAAAACTGGCACATTTTCCCATGGAAGGCAGAACATACCAGATGGAAAAAGGAAAGCTCCGTAAAAGCGATGAATTTATTGAGGGTTTTCCGGAGCTGATCTCTGAACTTGATAATCTGAAAGAGGATTTAACATTCTCGGATTTTCTGGACAAATATTTTTCGGGGGAAAAATATAAGAACCTTAGAGATTCTGTTATCAGCTACGCACAGGGTTACGATGCTGCCGATATCAGGCGGGTCAGCAGTATTGCTCTCCGGGAAGAATGGAAAAATGAAAGCGAATCTGCGCCTGAAAGAATTCAAGGCGGCTATACAAAGCTGGTGGATTTTCTTGCCGAAGAAAGTAAAAAACATGGGTGTACCATCCACCTCTCCTCAGTAGTTAAGGTAATCCGCTGGAAGGAAGGTTCTGTTGAGGTTTTATGCGAAGACGGAAGAGGGTTTTCGGCCGCCAAAGCTCTTGTTACTGTCCCATTAGGCGTTCTTAAGTCTGAGAAGGATAGTAAAGGGCATATCGGGTTTCAGCCTGAAATTCCTGAAGCCATCAGGGCATTTAACCAAATGGGGTTCGGATCCGTGGTAAAGTTATTCCTGGAATTTAAGGACAGCTTCTGGGAGAACATCAATGCCCCTGAGATGGGCTTCCTTCTTTCCGATGCGGAGGTTCCTACCTGGTGGACACAGATGCCGGACAATGTACCGGTTCTTACAGGATGGATTGCAGGTCCAGCCTCAGAAAAGCTAAGCAGCTTAAGTGAACGTGAAATTATTGATAAGGCGCTTGGTTCACTTTCTTACATTTTCGGAATAAGTGTTCCGGATCTAAAAGAACAGGTGGTTTCCTCAAAAGCCGCGAACTGGAATGCCGATCCCTTTGCACTCGGGGCCTATGCTTACACCACAGTGGAAACCAGGGAGGCAATTAAAGCCGCCTCAGAGCCTGTAAAGAATACTCTTTTCTTTGCAGGTGAAGCTTTCTATATGGGACACGCGATGGGTACAGTAGAAGGGGCCCTGACAAGCGGGCGCGATGCAGCAGAAAAGTTATAAAGATTTATTAGAAGATTTATTTGGAATTTATGGTTCAACAAAAAAGCCCTGCATTTAGTATACAGGGCTTTTTTTTAGAACTATATTTGAAAACAAATTACTTCTTGTGTGAAGCGAGCCATGCAGCTAATGTCTTCAGTTCAGCACTTGATCCCTTGAAAGCGATCGGGTGCTGCTTGCCATCTAATTTTTCCTGTTTTGTTACGAACTTTTCAATCCATTCAGCTTTCTGTGTGGCACCAACCGTTGAAAGATCAGGAGCTTTTGATTTTCCTGTAGCTTCAATTTTTTCTGCCTTTAATGAATGACACATAGTGCATTTATTAGCTTCGAAAATCTTCTTTCCATCTGTATTTGACTGAGCGACTGTAGCTGAAGCCATAACTGATACTGAGAACAAAGCTGCGATAACCAGATTTCTACTTTTCATATTCCTTCCATTTGTTGTTAAATGTTAGATAATAAGTTAATTATTCCTATTTTGGGGTACGCTTAAAAACTCATCAATATATCTTTATTAATCAATGAATTATTTTCTTCATGATATTATAAGACAAAACTGATGCCAAAGAACCACCCGCAAATTGCACTGTTTGCAACAGCGCACATCCAAGCCTGTCCTTTTATTAGTACAATTTGTCCTATTTTTACTCCGAAAGATAAAGATAGTTCCATAATAATGAAAGATTTTTTTCATAGGGCAGAGATTTTTCTCTCTTCGTAAATTCAATAAAAATATCCACTTATCTCATTTTAGCAGCCTCCCTTTTACCTGAATTTTGCTTATTTTATATTATAAGATTCATGCCTTAAAAACACTTTTAACAAACAAGAAAAGAAAGATGAAAAACCTCAGAAACCTGGCTATATACTTTATAATTTTATCAGCTGTTATTCTTAATGGCTGCCAGTCACCCGTAAAACAGGCCGGAGACAGAACCGGTTTTAGACCTGAAACTGCGGGCAGTCTCAGGTTCCTTGTCCCATGGGTAAATGACAAGTCAACCATACAGTGTGTGGTTGAAGAAGTGGACAGTGCAGGCTACAAATTAAACAACCTGGCTCTCTATAAGGACTCCATAAAAAGCAGTTATTTACTCTTGTCGCAGCGCGAAAGAAACTACCCCATTGCCATCTTTCCCCTGAAGGATAATTCCGGCAACCTGATGACCATATGGGAGTCGGGTGTTTCATACCGCTTTAAGGTCTATAATTTCAGCAATGATAAGGTGGAAAGTGTGCTGGAAGGATATTCCCAGTCGTATCCTGAGCTGTTTTACGAGAACAAGACTTCAGAAAACCTGAGCATTTTAATTACGAGTGTAGATCTGGTAAAGAACAGAAAAACGAAAGAAAAAGAGCTTCTTCCGGTAAGTGCAACACTTTACCGGTGGAAGAACGACAAATACATGAGTGTTCCTAATATCCCATGGGCGAAACGGTTTTCATCGGGGAAATAAAAATAGACCCTAGCCCGGGCGCCTTTAACAGCTGAATATATTCTAATAAATCCCTTTTCCGGACTGTCATCCTTTTACCTGGATGGCGGTTCCGGAAAACTTTTGTCTTCTTTCACGGCTTTTGTTGCGCCGCATCACAGCCTCTTGAAAATATCCCCGTATAATCTATATTAACTTCATATACACATCGCCATAAATGCTAATCGTGAATCAGGAATCGATCAATTTAATACGGGGGTCAATATGAATAAACTTACCTTGTTATTTGTTTTGTTGATATATAGTCTTTCCTTTGGCCAGGAATACTGGCGAAACTACAACAGTGCAACCTCGCGCCTTCCTAATAATACAGTATATAAAATTTTAATTGATGATCAGGATATTAAGTGGTTTGCAACCGGTGTAGGCGTGGGTAAGTTTGATGGGACAAACTGGACGGTATATAATAAATCCAACTCGGGGTTACCTAATAATACAGTCCGCTGCCTGGCAATTGATTCCAAGGGGGACAAGTGGATTGGAACTGACAGCGGGCTGGTAAAATTCGACGGGAAAAGCTGGACAGTTTATACAAAATCCAATTCATATCTTCCGGATGACCGGATCCGCGGCGTAGCCGTGGATAAGGAGGGTTTCATCTGGATTGGTACAAAACAGGGCGGAGTAGCCCGTTTTGATGGTTACAACTGGAGACTCTTTAATTCCTCAAATACAAGCGGCCTTGTAAATGAAATTAATACAGTAGCTGTAGACGTAAATAATATTAAATGGATCGGCACCAGCGGCGGAGGCCTTGGCAAATTCGACGGCGTTAACTGGACATTCTATACAAAATTAAATTCATACACAGCGTGCAACTCCTTCCTTTGCATTGAATTTGATCCAAAGGGTGTAATGTGGGCCTGTACCTGGAATGGCGGTCTTGAAATGTTTGACGGAACCAAGTGGGGCTGGGCCAGCTACTTCCCCAAGATCACGCGCAAACTTGAACACAAATGGATGCTGGGAGTTGCAATAGACCATTCAGGAGCAAAGTGGGTGGGAGCCAACAACATCGGACTTTGGAAATTTGAAACGGTAAACGGAATCGATACATGGTCCGCGTTTGATTCATTGAACTCCCCGGTTAAGGACACCTGCGTTGTCTCGCTTGCCGTTGACAAATATAATAATAAATGGATCGGCACATACACAAAAGGCCTTTACATATATAATGAAAACGGCATTGTAATAAAAAATTTGAGTGTTGCCGGGCCTGAAGGCGGAGCAAAATGGGCGGCCGGCAGCAAACAGAGAATAACATGGAGCAGCAATGGCATCAGCGGGAATGTAAATATAAAGTTATCACTTGACGAGGGTGCAACTTATCCTGTTACTTTGGCTTCAGGTACCCCAAATGACGGCTCTGAGGAAATTACCATCCCGCAGAATCATTCTGATTTATGCAGGATAAAAATAGAGTCGGCCCAGGATCCCACAGTTTACGGGGTAAGTTCTTCAAATTTCAGCATAATCATATTAAAAGCCCCTGTACTTTTAAGTCCTAAAAACGCTGCATTCGTCGACCCTTCAAAGGTTATACTGAAGTGGCATAAAACCGAGCTGGCCGAAGCTTACGCGCTTAAAGTGGCAACCGACACCAGTTTTTCGGTTCTTTTAAGAAATGAGCCGTCTATTGCCGATACGGTGCTTCAGCTCTTAAACCTCAGTTCAAACATGAAGTGCTACTGGAAGGTACAGGCCAGAATCACCGGGGGCACTGGACCATGGTCGGAAACGCAAAGCTTTTCAATACTATCCCTGCCGGTAACTCCTGTACTTCAGTCACCCGTAAATAATGCGGTAAATATTGAGGAAAATACAACTCTCTCGTGGGGCGCCACCCAGAATGCAGCTTCATACAGCCTGAATATAAGTGAGGACGATCAGTTCAGCACTTACTTCTACTCCGACTCCGGCCTGACAGGCCTGAACAAGGAACTAAAAGGGCTGAAGCATGGCGCAAAGTACTACTGGCAGGTAATGGGCAAAAATGCTTCGGGAGCGGGGCCTTATTCTGCAATATGGAATTTCATTACAAAGCTCTACAGGCCCGATAGCCTGGAGCTATCTGTGCGGGCAGAAGGATTAGGCCTGACGTGGAAGGACAAAACAAACAATGAATCAGGATTTGTAATTGAAAAAAATCTTGGTTCCGGTTTCAACCAGATTGCAACTGTAGGCCCGAACCAGACTTCATACATCGATAAGACTGCAATAGAAGTCCGCTGTTACCAATACAGGGTAAGGGCTTTCACAAGCTATGCTGAGTCAGATTTCAGCTACGCTGGAATCTGCATAGATGCTGTAAAAGATCAGAAAAGGATTCCTTCGGTTTTTGCTCTTGAGCAGAATTACCCGAACCCGTTTAATCCTTCAACCAGAATTAAATACTCTATTCCCAAAGAGTCCTTTGTTTCTTTAAGAGTATTTAACATGCTGGGCTGCGAAGTGGCAGAGCTTGTAAACGGTAAACTGCCTGCCGGTGACCATGAAGCTGTTTTTGACGGCAGCAGTCTGCCGAGCGGAATGTATCTCTACAGGCTTGAAGCCGGGGATAACGTCAGCATAAAGAAGCTTGTTTTGCTGAAATAAATATTTTTACTGCCATAACACAAGCCGGCCGGAGCACAATTGCTTACGGCCGGCTTCTTTTTTACAGGCAGTTTATCTTCAGACTTTAACCAGCTGCTTGCCTGTATTCTCTCCATTAAAGAGGCCGATAAAAGCACGCGGAATATTTTCAAAACCTTCTGTTAATGTTATCTTATCTTTTAATTTTTCTTCCCTGTACCATATTGCCATCTCGCGTACCGCCTCGTCCATTCTGTCGCCATACTGCCGTACAAGAAATCCCTGCATCAAAGCCGTATGCGTCAGCAGTAACTGTTGAATCCGGGGCCCCACGGGAGTTTCGCGAGCGTTGTAGAGCGATATCTGACCGCAAATCGGAATCCTTGCCTTGTCATTTATCAGCGTCATCACGGCGTCTGAAATCTCTCCTCCCACATTATCGAAATAAATATCAACACCTTTGGGGCACGCCTCTTCCAAAGATCTCCTGAGATCTGAAGTCTCCCTGTAATTTACAGCATCATCAAATTTCAGATCTTCCAGTAAAAATTTTACTTTTTCCTTTGAGCCCGTAATACCCACTGCGCGGCAGCCTTTGATTTTTGCAATCTGCCCCACAGCGCTGCCCACAGCACCCGCGGCTGCCGAGACCACTACAGTTTCCCCTTCTTTCGGACGCCCTATGTCGAGAAGCCCGAAGTAGGCCGTCACTCCTGTCATTCCCAGAATGCTGAGTGCTGTTGTTACAGGCGCCAGTTCGGGATCTATCCTCCGGAGGCTTTTTGCATCTGCAGTGGAATACTCTGCCCAGCCCAGCGCACCAGAAACGTAGTCGCCTTTTTCAAGCAGGGCCGATCTGCTTTCCTCCACTCGTCCGATAACTCCTCCTGTAATTACTTCATTCAGCCCAAATGAAGCGGAGTACGATTTACTTTCGCTCATCCGTCCCCTCATATAAGGATCAACTGAAACGTATTCGGCTTTAACGAGCACCTGCCCTTCCCCGGGGTCTCCCACGGGAGCTTCCACGATTCTGAATATGCTCTCATCAGGCATCCCATCCGGGCGTTTTGCAAGAATAATCTGCCTGCTTTTCATCTTTGGCATAATACCACCTGTTTGTTGTAATAAATATTATCAGTACGTCCGGAGATTGTCAAAGTAAAAATATATGGCAGAAATAAAAATGCCGGCTTTAAGGCCGGCATCTGTTATTGCGAAATTGCTTTTTGCGGTTTGCTGTATTCCATTATAAAATCAAAGTTCGGAAAGCGCTTCGGAAGCCTTATGATATTATATATCATAACCCCGATCGACATCCTGTCTAACCAGGAGGACAAAGGCCAGCCGAAATGTATATGAAGCTTCTTTTCCGGGGGCATTTCGTATTCAAGCGTATGCAGCAGTGCAATTATCATATCAAAAAGATTCATCCTGCGCTGTATTGACATCCAGAAATGGTTCGGACTTAAAACCTGAGGGGCCTCTTTCCTGGGGGAATAAAAGCTTACATAAACGGCATTGCCCCCTTCCAGCTGTTCAATTTCAGAAGGCCTGCGGAAATAAAGATGCACGTCATCTGAAGGAATGTCCAGTATGGCAAAAAGCAGGTCCATCGGGGTTCTTGTAGCCCTCCTTATCGGAATGTCCGGAGCCCTGAATTTTGCAATCCTGAGTCCTGCAATAAGGAAAGTTATAGTAATCAGCGCCCAGAGCAGAGTGCCGAAAGGCCTGTGAACAATTATATATAAGAAGGTGCTGAGAAGTACTATAAATAATATCAGCGTGCCTGTCCTTGAAGTATGATATGTAATCTCCTTTGTACCTTTGGAATACCTGTAGATAAGAAGCGAGCCGGTATTGATGCAGAAGCTGGCTACAAGCCCCACGGCATACATTTCAGCCAGTATAGCCTGGCTTCCGTTTGTAATTATAAGTATGACTGTATAAAAGATGCCGTTTATAATGTGTATTCTGAATAAGGACTGGTTTTTATTAAGCTTTATGAGCCAGTGATAGTTATACCTTTCAGCAACTTTCTCAATCAGCTCGGCCGAGGCAACCATGGCAGTGTTGACAGCCATGATAAGAGTTATGCTTGCCAAAACGGCTACAACGATTCCGAAGAGTTCACCGTTGACGCTGGTTGCAAAGGCCGGTATGAGGTCAGTTTCATGCTTGCTTATGTCAACTTTAGATGAAAGTGCAAAAAGAGCTATAAGCGGTGTAACAAAACCGACCGTTACAGCCAGGAACAGGTAAGCCCTTCTTATCTCTTTCCAGTTCTTTACAAGTGATGCCGTCTGAAGCACCGACTCTATACCTGAATAAGCCAGTATACAGCTCCCGATGCCGATGATTATATTCTCATATGCTCCGAATATCGAAGTCCTGCTCAAGTCTGCCCAGAAATCCTTAAAACTTTCGCCCACTCTTCCTACGGTGTGTGGATCCAGGTTGACAGCCCCGCCAACCAGGAGATTCATCAGCACAAAAGCTGCAAATACAAATATCAGGAACGTAAACTTTGCGTTCTCTTTAAGGCCTACTATATTAAGTCCTGTTATAGCCCAAATGACACCGAATTTAAGAACATATTTTACCTCAGGCCCCATGGCAAGAAACGACGTGCCGTTTTCAACCGCGCTTACGGTTGAAATGGTTGCAGTTAAGACATAATCCACTATGATTGATGAAATGGCTATAAATGAAAAGCTCGGGCCTAAGACAAGGTAGGAAAAGGAATAAACCCCTCCCCCTTTTATATTATTCGCCTCAAGTATTTCGGATATCTCTACCATTCTGGTAGATAAGAACCGGATCAATACTGAAGTAAGGGCAATATAGACAATTGCCTTTATTCCTATAAAGCGGAATGCTTCAAAAGGCGCATAATAGATGGATGTAAGCTCATCCATCAGAGTAATTATGCCCACTGCCATCCACGTTAGCCACCACCTGCCGTTAAAAAGGTACGTCAGATAGTCCTTCTTGGCCATCAGCTTTATAAAACCCGCTACCAGAAGTACGTTAACTATTATATAAACAGCTGTATTCATTAAAATTTATTTCTCCAGTATTCTAAAAATAAACAGCCATAAAAATACAGAATTCACAAATGATTTTATAATTATTATTATGAGTAAAATAATGGTGAAAAGAAATTCTAAATAGCTGCCAATTAGGAGATCTTAAAAAGATATGAAGCGGCGGTTTTAACGGGATTACAGGATCAGGGAACTGCCCTGGTTAAAGGCAGTTCCCGGATAAAAGGTTACTGGATCTTTCCTTCTTTTAATTCATCTGCCAGGCGGTCGTTTTTATAAACCTTCTTTATAGCCTCGTACATTCCTTTGGAATCGACTGCTACGGTTCTGTTGTAAGTCGGCAGGTAAATAAAGTTACCCTGCAGGCTTTCAATATTTCCGTCGAATGCCAGGCCTATAATTTCAGCATTTTTGTTTATGACAGGGCTGCCGGAGTTGCCGCCTACTATATCATTTGTGGAAACGAAATCAAAAGGTGTATTCAGGTCAAGCTCTTTTGGAACATTCTGCCATCTTTGAGGAAGGTTAAAAGGATACTTCCCTTCGAAGCCGAAATACTTATCGTAAAGGCCGAAGAAAGTTGTTTTAACCGGTGCAGTTGTTCCGTTATAGTTGTAGCCCTTTAAGAGACCGTCGCTGAGTCTTAAAGTCCTGTTTGCATCAGGCGTAACTGAAGTGCCGTACATCTTATAGATGATCTGGCCTAAGAGTCCGAATGCAATATTTTCAGTATCGAGAGTTTCCTTCTGCTCATTTTTAAGTTTAACAAGTTCATCGTAAGTCTGGGCATAGTAGCTGACGAAAGGATCGTTAAGCGCCAGGATTTCTTCAGGCGTCTTCGTAAAGAGAGCCGCAACAGCTTCTTTATCCTTAAAGGCCGACTTTGAAATCAGGTTTTCAGCAATTTCTTTGCTTGAAGTTCCATTAAAATATTTTTTAATCCACGGATGATCCTTGCCGAGGTTCATTATGATATAATCGATATTAATTTCAAGCTTTGCCTGTTCAAGAGTTTTATCAAAATTATCCGGGTATATATTTTTCAGCATTTCCTGGTAACGCACTGTTTTTGTTGCCGGATCTTTCTGGTCTTCCGGAAGCCCGCTCTGCTTTGCCTGTGTTACAAGGGCGTTTGCAATTGTAAGATAGCGCGAGAAGTATGTGGAATTTGTTGAAAGAGCTGCAATTTTTGTATCAACACTTCTGAGCTCCCCGCGGGTAGTTTCAATAGTTGTCCATACATGTCCATACTGCTTTTCCATTTCCGGATTAGAGGCAACAAACTCACGTGCGCGTTTTTCGAAATCCTTCTTACGGGCCATTAAATAAGGGTCATTTAATGCCTTATAAGTATTCGAAATATTTTTCTGTCCGTTGCTGAATGCAAGTTTCTGCTTTTCGTATTCAGCTGCCTGCTGCGGGTTAACCGACTTCAGCTGTTCAAGGCGGCTGTAGAGATTGTCAGCCAGAAAAGAGCTGTTTCTGAACTGAACGTCTCTTAAGTATTCAAGCTGTGCAACTGTTCTGAGGCGGTTGGTTGAACCCGGGTTTCCGACGGTAAATACGAGTTCTCCCGGCTGTGCCCCGTTTGCGCTCCACTTGAAGAAGTGTTCAGACTTAATGGGCTTTCCGTCCTCGCCATAGATCCTGAGGAAGGTGCAGTCCAGGTTATAGCGCGGGTATGTAAAGTTATCGGGGTCGCCGCCGAAGTAGGCAATATTTTCCTCCGGCTGGAAAACGAGTCTTACGTCATTGTAAATCTTAAAGCCCTGAACGAAGAAAAGGCTTCCGTTATAATAAGAAACGACGTCGCACTTCAGTCCAGTTTCTTTTTCATACTGATCCTTTAATTCCTTCAGCTTTTTGTCTCTTAATTCAATTTTTTCTTTTTCAGTTTTGCCTGAACTGATTGCAGACTGAACTTCTTTAGTCACATCTTTAAGGTATATGAGCTGTTCAGCAGAATAGTTGGGAATTTTTCTTTCCTCTTCAAGCGTCCTGGCTATGAATGCTGTGTTTGCAAGGTCTTCGCCTTCTTTCTGGACCTGTTTTCTAATTCCGCGTGAGCAGTGGTTATTTGTCATAAT
>JBLNAZ010000040.1:0-3626 GCA_050259615.1 Syntrophomonadaceae bacterium
GCACTTACAAACCACAATGAGATTAAAGGAATAATTGGAATTGATAATTTCAAGATGCTTGACGTTTCCTTTACACCCGAACAGATTGAAGAGATAACCTCAATGTCAAAGGCAATTGTAAATGATTATAAGAATTCGGTTCCTTTTTTTGCGGAAAGCCTGTTCCATCCTGAAACTCCCGCTTATGTAAGAAAGAGGGTAACAGATGATTTTGTCAACTCGGATGAAAAAGTTGCTGTAGCAACTTTGTTTGATATGTTTGAATATTTTAAGATCCTGAACGAAAGATTATCCACACTTAATTATAAGTTGTATCTTGTCAATAGTGACTTTGGGCCCACCAATACTCAGGGTCTTGAGAAGTACTGCCCGAAATCATTTGACGTAAGCTACATTCATGCAACCGGGCATTACCCGATGATCGAAAAGCCAGAGCAGTTTAATAAAATACTGGAACTGGTAATTAAAAAATAATATTTACTATTCAGCTAGGTAGACGTGATGAAGCTCCTTCACAGCAGGAACTTCCACAATCTTTCCTTCTATCTGAACCAGGCCACCTTTAAGAAATACTAAACCGGGGAATATATATTCCCCGGTTTATTTGAGTTAAGAAGTTACTGAGGTATACTGCTGCCATAGCTTAGCATCCACTGAATTCCAAACCTGTCAGTGGTCACACCAAAATAAGCGCCCCAAAAGGCTTTTTCAGGCTTCACTTGTGTTTTGCCGCCTGAAGAGAGGAGGTCAAAAAGCCTGTTTACTTCCTGTTCACTATCCAAATAGAGAACTATAGAAAAATTGTTTCCAACAGTTAATTTTTGGCCCATTGATTCCAAAGTATCAGTTGCCATTAGCAAATAACCATTAAGGATCGGCAGCGCAATATGCATAATTTTATCGCGGTCCTTTTCTTCAATTTTACCGGCTTCCGGTGTATCCCTAAAGCGCTGCAGGGACATAAAATCACCGCCAAAAACCGATTTATAAAAGTTAAACGCCTCTTCTGTATTGCCATTAAAATTCAGATATATACTTACCGATGACATTTTTGTTCCTTTCATTTAATTAGTAAATGAGAGCTTTATTACTGCTTAAATATAGCAGCAAAAAGGATATTTTAAAGGGAATAATTTCTACAAATAGAAGTAAATCTGCCTTGTATATATTTGGATTAATTAATTTCTTCAACACTCCCCTATTCTCTTCTGCCTGGGTGATTGGTAGAAAGTTCACAGATTTTTGTTTACTTATTTTTATATTACCTGTGCATGTTCAAAAGTCCTTCTGATTTGAAGATCAATTTCGCATTTATATTAATACATTCCCATTCCCATCCTCAAGTAGTATTGTATTATCGAACCGGGCAAAGAAAGGGAAAGAAAGCTTCAGGTTTATACGAAACTTGATTAAATTTGCATTGGATAATGTTTCAGATACTTATAATTAAGCATTTTATTTATTTGCTTTGTTTGTCAACAATCATTAATTTTGGCTAAACTTTAGATTTTCAGGCATATCTTTATCGGAGGACTATTGAAATAAATTTACTGTATTAATTCTTTTTTCTAAAATACCCGAGGATTAAAATGCAGTCAGATATTTCATATCTCAGATGTCTGTTTACCTTCTGCTTCAATTCAAAAATTTCTCTTGTTCCGATAGCAAAGCAGGCCATACTTTTCCTTTCTCTTGTTTTTATATTATCCATCAAAATTTCAGCACAGAATACTCCCCCAAAGATAACTGACATTATTGCGGAAGTAGATCCCGTTAAAAAGTGCATCCATATAAAATATGATTTGTCTGACCAGGAAGATGATAATATTTCTGTTTCCTTGAGGTTTTCAAATGACGGCGGTAAAACATTTCCATTCCATGCCGATTCAATAAATGGAAGTGCAGGCTATCCTGTCAGTCCTGGCGAAAGAGAAATATTCTGTTACTACAACCCAATGCTTATTAATCCCTCATCAGATAGTTTTGCCCTTAAATTTGTGGCTGACGACAAGTATAAAGTTCCAATTGAGGACATTACTTCAAAAGTGGATACTCAAAATCTGAGAACAGATATGGACCTTATTACAGGCATAAGGCATTACATAAAAGGTCAATTTCATCTTAAGGAAGTTAAGGATTTAATTGAACAAAGATTTCTTCTGAATAATCTGCTGACGAGTAAAGATATGTTTGACTTTTCAGGTTACTCAGCATCAAATATCATTGGAGAAAAGCAGGGACAAATAAATGAAGATACGGTTTATATTCTGTGCAGTCATTTTGATTCGGTCCCTCAAGGACCCGGAGCCGATGATAATGGCTCGGGTGTTGCAGGCATGCTTGAGGCAATGAGAGTACTATCCTCAGGCAGTTTCCATAATACAATAAAGTTTATAGGATTTGACCTGGAGGAATTGGGACTAAAAGGCAGCCAGAGGTATGCAGCAAACGCATTGGCAGCTTCGGAAATAATTGCCGGGGTTATTGATTATGAAATGATCGGATACTTTAGTGAAAACCAAAATTCACAGAGCTTTCCTATTGGCTTTGACAGACTTTTCCCTGAGGTATATGCTAGCTCCTCGGCCCATGGGTCCAAAGGTAATTTCATAGCAAATGTGGCAAACACCCGGTCTGAATCTATCAGATATGAGTTTGAAAGCTGTGCAGGCAGATATGTTCCTCTGTTAAATACAATGTCACTTTCTGTAACAGGGAATGGTGAAACGGTCAGCTTTTTCAGACGCAGCGATCATGCTCCTTTCTGGGATAATGGGTTTAAAGCGTTGATGCTAACGGATTGTGCTGAATATAGAAATCCAAATTATCACAAAGAAAGTGACACAACGGGTACAATTGACTTCAGTTTCATGGCTAACGTTGTAAAAGCTACGGTTGCCACAATAGCCACCCTTGCAAAACCGGTTCATTGCACGGTTGAAGTAATTAAAGGATCTAAGCTTACTTCCGTTTCAGAAAATCATCCTCTCTCCAATTTTCAACTCAGTCAGAATTACCCTAATCCATTTAATCCATCAACCACTATAAGTTACTCGCTACCAAAAGAAACTCATATCGAGCTTAAAGTCTTTGACATGCTCGGCCGTGAGGTTACAACACTGGTAAACAGAGACCAGAATGTTGGTGAGTACAAAGTTCAGTTCGACGGCTCTTTCCTGCCTTCCGGAATATATGTATATACAATTCAGGCAGGGCAGTTCAGAGATTCAAAGAAATTAGTGTTGCTGAAGTAATTTCTAAGACCTCCTGGTCACAATTTGGTCACCGAGTTTTTAAATGTTGCGAAAACAAGCTAAATTCGCCGGATTTTAGGAGTCACGCATCCCGATGGATCTCCATCGGGACTGTCTCTCCGCACTTATAAAGAAAGCCCGAAATCGTGTGATTTTGGGCTTTTCTCATATCTTTAATACCCCAAAGTGGATTTACATTTGCAATCTGCCGGATGAGGTCTATTACTTCCCTATCAAGTTTTGGTCTTCCGTCTTTGAACAGCGACAGGATGGAGAATAATGATTAAGAAGTAAGTTGACTTTAGGGCAAATCACTTTTACCTTAAAACATATATTAAGCCATTTAACGAAACTGACAAAATAGGTTTTTCC
>JBLNAZ010000041.1:0-5810 GCA_050259615.1 Syntrophomonadaceae bacterium
TGTCTGTAGCCCGGGGTGACCAAATCCCCGCTAGGGGATGCGGGAACCCCCGGGTACCAGACCCCAACCAAACCCGAAAAGCCCCGATGAGGGGCGACATGTTCTCCAAAATCTACTCGCCATGTCCACCCTTTACGCCAAATCCCGCCGGCATCTGTACTGCCACAACCCTGCCTTTTGCCGTTACTACGCCGTCTGCGGAGAGCGTTATATCTGAAATTACTTTCCGCCCTTTTAATTCAACAACTTTTCCCCTTAATTCAAGCTCAGCACCAAGCGGCGTCGGCGCCAGATAATCCACGTGAAGCGATGCTGTGACAAAGCGGAATTTGGGTTCTGTATCAACGTCCCTGTTTTCATTGCGGTATGCTGCAAGCGCGGCTGTGCCCGTGCCGTGGCAGTCGATAAGTGATGCAATAAGTCCGCCGTAAACATAACCCGGAACTGCTATGTGGTAATCCTTTGGCTTGTACCGGGCAACCGTTTCATCGCCTTCCCAATAGCTTTTTATCTGATGCCCATGCTCATTCAACCTCCCGCATCCGTAGCAGTAGCTGAGTTCATCGGGATAAAAATCCTGTACCGCTTTAATTCCCATATAATCCCTTTATATTTTATTTATTATTACAAGATGCATTGCGCTCATTTCTTCCTTTATATCCCTTTCCGCCTTAAAGCCCCCCTTTTTCACCAGCCCCAAAATGCCTCCGCCGGCTGCAAAATTCTTAAAATTATCGTAGTGCTCTTTTCCGGCTAAAAACTCCACTGCCTGATTTACCCGTCGTATTAATCCATGCGGCTGCGGGACAAGATAATCTCCAATTATGATCTTATCTGCAAACAAAAAAATTTCATTCAGGAGTTTTATTCTTTCACTTTCATCAACTTCATGAATAACAAACGTTAATACGGCATAATCGAAATGCCCGTGTGCTTCAGAAATAACCTCGCTGACGCTCTTATGCATGAATGATATTTTGCCCTCAGGCCTCTCGGAAAGCGTATGCTGCGCTCTTTGTATATTCCGTTCTGAAAGATCGATTCCCAGAACCGACCTGCACTTATGCGCGGCAAGAAAGCTGAAGCGCCCTGTCCCGCACCCCACGTCTATAACGTTCTTATCAGGCTCAATAACCTCAATTATCTGATGAAAGAGTTCATCCTGGTGTTTCGCAATGAAGCGGTCGTAAAACCAGCCGTCGTACCAGTGCTTTTTATTTATTGCCACAGTCTTTCTCCTGATGTAAAATAATGGCTGCTCTGAATATAATAAAAAATCAGACATCCACCCGCATGATAGGATGCGCATATTGCCCATGGGATTTTTCCTGAAAGTGAAATATTTTTCAACTCAAATGTTGCATATAAGACAGAAGGATATTATTTTAGGGCCTAAAATAATTTAAAAGGGAGCAACTGATGAAAATAGACAGCGAAAAAGCCGAAAAACTTGGTGAACTCATCTGCAGTCTTACGCGCAACTGTAATATCAGGGAAGAATATTTTGCAGCCAGCTTTAATCTGTCGCCCGCTGAGGTCAAGCTTCTGAAGCTATTTGCCTTTAATTCAACTCTTTCCATAAAAGAGCTCTGCAGCCTCCTGCACCTTACTCCCGGCAGAATAACCCATATTGTAAGCTCCCTGGAGGAAAAAAAACTGCTCGTAAGGAGTGTTGACCAGAATGACAAGAGAAACGTAATTGTTTCCACCTCACCCAAATGCGCTCCTTTTATCAATAATCTTCACATGAGCTATCTCGACCTCCACCAGAGAGTGCTCGACAGCGTTAGCCAGGAGGACCAGGAAAAACTGTTCCATTCCCTTGAGGTTCTGGTAGAAATTTTCGGCAAATGGGTCGAAGAAAATAAGGTTTAGGGTATAAAAGAATATTTGAACTATATATTAGAAAGGATCAAACTAAACAAGGACAAATAAGTACATGAGAAAAATAATCCTGATACTGTCTGTTGTAAGTCTTGCAGCGATAGTAATTGTCAGCAGCCTCATAAAGAAAGACCGCGAACCCGGGGGTCTTATAAAGCTTAAGGAAAAATACTCTGTTAAACATACACCCTCAGTCGACCATACCAGGTTTGAGGTTCTTAAGCAGAAATTTACATCGCCTCAGAAAGTAACCGAAGCATGCATCGGCTGCCATAATGAACGCCACACTGAAGTAATGAACTCGAACCACTGGAACTGGGAAAGGGAAGAATACATCCAGGGCCGCGGAATTGTTTACGTGGGTAAGAAAAATGCCATTAATAATTTCTGTATAGGCGTGCAGGGTAACGAGGAAAGCTGCGCAAAATGCCATATTGGATTTGGACTTACCGGCGATAAGATGAATTATAAGGACCCCAAAAACATAGACTGCCTCATCTGTCACGATAACACCGAAACCTACGCCAAGGCTCCTGAAAAAGGCGGAGCACCCGATCCTTCACTGGACCTGAACAATATCGCACAGCACGTCGGCCGTCCTGCACGCTCAAACTGCGGCGTATGCCACTTCTTCGGCGGCGGCGGAAATAACGTTAAGCACGGGGACCTTGAAAAATCAATGTTTCAGCCCACACGCGACATTGACGTCCATATGGCCGTCGAAGGCGCTAACCTGCAGTGCGTGGACTGCCACGTAACAGAAAAGCATAATATTTCGGGTAAACTTTACTCGCTTTCCTCCATGAACCATAACAGGGTTACGTGCGAACAGTGCCACACCGAAACTCCCCACGAAAGCGATATCCTGAACGAACACACGATGAAAGTTGCCTGCCAGACCTGCCATATTTCTACATATGCAAAGGCTAATTCAACTAAAGAAAGCTGGGACTGGTCAGCCGCTGGCAAACTTAAAAACGGCGAGCCTTATGTTGAGGAGGACAGCCTCGGTAACCATGCTTACATGTCAATTAAAGGAAGCTTTGTCTGGGGAAGGAATCTTAAACCCGAATATGCATGGTTTAACGGAAACGCCTCTCACTATCTGCTTGGCGATAAGATAAATGATACAACCAAATCTCTTGTGCTTAATCCCCTTGCAGGAAGTTATAACGATCCTGATTCAAAGATTATTCCTGTTAAAATCCACAGGGCACGCCAGCCTTTTGATCCTGTAAACAGAATACTCATCCAGCCTAAACTTTTTGCCGAAAATAAGGGCGAAGGAGCTTTCTGGAAGGATTTCAACTGGCAGAAGGCTTCTGAAATCGGTATGAAGGAAATCGGACTTCCCTTCAGCGGCAGGGTTTCTTTTATGAAAACAGAAAGCAACTGGCCTTTAAACCACATGGTTGCCGCCAAAGAAAATGCCGTAAAATGCAATGAATGCCATACGCGTGAAGACGGAAGACTTGCCGGACTGAACGACTTTTATATGCCGGGCAGAAACTACTCGTCCGTAATCGACACGCTCGGAAAACTCCTCGTCTGGGCATCGCTGCTTGGAGTACTCCTGCACGGCGCACTCAGAATTGTAAGTTCATATAAGCTTAAAAAGAAAGGAGTGAAATAATGAGAAGATCATATGTATATAAAGCATTCGAACGCTTCTGGCACTGGGCACAGGCTATACTGATTATGTTTCTTGCTTTCAGCGGCTTTGAAATCCATGGATCCGTAAGCTTCTTCGGATTCGAAAACGCCGTGAAATATCACAATATTGCGGCTTATATGTTCCTCGTTTTAATTGTATTTGCCATTTTCTGGCACTTTACAACAGGGGAGTGGAGGCAGTATATACCTACTTATGAGCATATGAGGGCACAGCTGAATTATTACCTGTTCGGCATTTTCAAAAACGCGCCTCACCCCACGAAAAAAACCGTCCTCAGTAAACTAAATCCTCTTCAGAGAATTGTTTATTTCGGCCTGAAGATACTCGTCATTCCTGTCAGCGTTACTTCGGGACTCCTGTACATGTTCTACCGCTATCCGCAGAGACATGGGGTTGAAGCTCTGAACATACATTCGCTTGAAATTGTTGCCCTCGTGCATACGGCGGCGGCATTCCTTCTTGTAGCGTTTATAATAACCCACCTTTATCTGATCACAACGGGAAAGGAAATTACCTCCAACCTGAAGGCAATGTTTACGGGATATGAGGATCTGGAAGACGACGAGCACTCAAGCGAAGAAGAAAAGGTGATTGAAGAAGTGGCAGAAGAAATCTCATCAATAAAAATTTTCTAAAAGAGGACTTAAGTGGAAAAGAAACAATATATGAATCCTTACCTTGCGGGTACCCTCCTGGGTCTCCTGCTTTTAGCTACTGTTTATATCACGGGAAGAGGCCTGGGCGCAAGCGGAGCCGTTAAAAGCTTTACGGTTGCAGCCGTTGAAACCGTTGCAAAACACCATACTGAAACAACAAAGTTCTATAAGGAATATTCGGGCGAACATGCCGGCAGCCCGCTTATGAACTGGCTCGTCTTTGAGGTGGTGGGCGTCCTTATAGGTGCATTTATCTCGGGACTTGTATCCAACCGTCTGGCCTTAAAGATGGAATTCGGCCCTAACTCTACCAGTAAGGCCAGAATTATTGCGGCCGCAATTGGCGGAGCCCTTTTCGGCTTCGGAGCACAGCTGGGACGCGGATGCACAAGCGGCGCGGCCTTAAGCGGTATGGCTGTTCTTTCAACGGGCGGATTAATTACAATGCTTGCCATATTCGGCGGGGCTTATGCCTTTGCATATTTTTTCAGGAAACTTTGGATATAAACAGAAACAGGAGATTTATTTTATGGGACCTTTAGTTCCGGATTTGATAGGAAATGAATTAAACCTTGTGGTTGCGCTTTTTATTGGTATACTCTTCGGTGCTGTACTTGAACAGGCCGGATTTTCAACTTCAAAGAAACTGGTGGGACTCTTTTACGGCTACGACTTTACTGTCTTAAGAGTGTTCTTTACTGCCGGTGTTGTTGCTATGATCGGCGTAATAGCTTTCGAACACTTCGGAATTCTGGATATGAGCTTAACCTATGTTAACCCCACATTCCTCTGGTCGGCAATTGTTGGCGGACTTATTATGGGGCTTGGGTTTGTAGTAGGCGGCTTCTGTCCGGGTACAAGCCTGTGTGCCATGGCAATTGGAAAAATTGATGCCATGATCTTTGTGGCAGGTTCATTCCTGGGTGTTCTTGTCTTTGCCGAAGGCTATCCGATGTTTGAAGGCCTCTATAAGGCCCAGAACTGGGGAAACGTGCAGATCTTTAATACTCTTAACATGTCGCAGGGGCTCTTTGCATTCCTCCTGACTGCTATGGCGCTTTTTGCTTTCTGGTTTACCTCAATTATCGAAAACAGGGTAAACGGCGTTAAGAAGCCTGCCATAAAGCTTACTCCTTATTATGTAAGCCTTGCTGTAGTCGGATCGGCCATTGCACTATCTTCATTCATGCTTCCTGAGAGGGAGGAATCGATTCTTGAAAAGGTTGAGAATAAGGAATTCCTGAATCAGCATAACGTAAGTAAAATTACACCCGACGAACTTGCCTTCAGGATAATGGATAAGGAAAACAACCTGCAGATATTTGATTTCAGGAACCCCGTGGAATTTACCAAATTCCACCTTCCTAAATCCGTACCTTTCAAGGCCGGAAACCTCTTTGAAAAGGAGCCTTCAAAGCCCCTTCTCTTAAAGGGCCGGATGACTATCTTTACGGCAGATGATGAGCTGACGGCAAGAAAAATGGCCGTTGCCGCACAGGAGCTCGGCTTTGAAAACATCAGGGTGCTTGAAGGCGGCTTAAGCAATTTCAAAAATCAGATACTCGATTTCGATACGCTCAGCACTCCAGGCAGCA
>JBLNAZ010000042.1:0-3124 GCA_050259615.1 Syntrophomonadaceae bacterium
AGAGCCGCCCTCAGATCCTGCCTGGCCTCAAGGAGCGTTTTGTCATCGGGTTCTGCGGGTTTTGCTTTTTCCACCATGCGGCGGAGCCTGGAGAGCTCCACAAATTCAGCGCTGCACTCACTGCAGTTTTTAAGATGTTCCAGGAGCTGAAGATTTTCATCTTCGCCCAGCTCATCAAAAATTGAAAGCTGAATCCATTCTTTAATTTTTTCGTGTTCCATTTCGTTTACCTCAGCAGGAAACCAAAGTTTCCGGCTCAAAAGTTTATTCTAAATCAAATCTTTAAGCTTATCGCGCATTTTTCTGGTTGCAGTAAAAAGGTATTTTTTAACCGTGCCCTCGCCGCAGTTCATAATTTTGGCAATTTCGCTTATTTTCATGTCCTGCAGGTGTTTAAGCGTAAAAACCATTTTCTGCTGCGGCGGGAGGCTTTCGAGCGCTCCGTTAACATTTCTTTTAATTTCCTCATCCATCAGGTTCTGATCGGCAGATTCTCCGCCTTCTAATGTATCGGCAAGGCTGAGCTGAGCCGTAGAGTCATCAGTGTCAAAACTCTGATCGATTGAGGCGTACTGATACTTTTTATTCCGTACCTTATAAGTCATGCACACATTAACCGTAATTCTGAACAGCCATGTGGAAAATGCGCTGTTTCCCTCAAAATTCTTCAAACCCCTGTAGACCCTCAGGAAGACCTCCTGGTAGATATCCTTTGCATCCTCCCTATTGTGGCGGTACGACTGGGCGATTGAGAGCACATGGCGGTCGTAGCGCGCCACGAGCGTTTCAAATGCCTGCATGCTGCCGTTTTGGGCTTCTTTAATTAAAAGGTTTTCTTCCTGATGCATCTCTTTTTACAATAATTTTTAAGGCCTACACTAATTTAGACTTTAGTAAATTAAAAAGGTTGTACGCCGAAAAATAAAATTTTTCGGCGGGTTCGAGGTTCGAGGTTCGAGGTTCGAGGTTCGAGGTTGAACTTAATTTGTGAAGAATGGTCAAAATCATGTTTGAGCGGTTCATGGGGAACTTTTTGATTTTCATGCGTCTAAATTTAACTGGAAATAATATTATATTTAATCACTGAATTTTATTCCCTCACTAAACAGGACAGACAAATGAAACTAACTCTTCTAGCAATGGTTTCCGCGACACTTCTTATAGGAAGCACTATGGCACAGGAGAAAAATCCTTTCTTTTCTGAGTACAAAACCCCGTTCCAGGTTCCTCCTTTTAACGAAATTAAGGAAGAACACTATATGCCCGCATTTCTGGAAGGCATTAAGGAACAGCAGAAGGAAATTGAAACTATCATCAACAATACGGAAGAACCGAATTTTGAGAATACTATTGCAGCTCTCGACAGAAGCGGCGCCCTTCTGACAAAGGTTGGCAACGTATACTATAATGCCATGAATACCCAGATTACCGATAACATACAGAAGATCTCGAGGGAAGTTACTCCCCTTATGGCAAAGAACAATGACGATATCAATCTCAATGAAAAACTTTTCCAGAGGGTTAAGGCAGTATACGACAAAAGGGATAAGCTGAACCTTAACAACGAGCAGAATAAACTGCTTGAAAAGACTTATAAGGATTTTGTAAGAGGCGGCGCTAACCTGGATGCTTCTAAAAAAGAGGAGTTCAGAAAGATTAATACTGAGCTTTCAATGCTGTCGCTCAAGTTCGGCGAAAATGTTCTGAAGGAAAACAACTCTTTTGAACTGGTGCTAGATAAGAAAGAAGACCTTGCAGGCCTGCCCGAATCTGTAATTGCCTCGGCAGCCGAAGCAGCTAAAAAACACGGGAAAGAAGGCAAATGGGTATTTACGCTTCATGTGCCAGTTATTACACCGTTTCTGCAGTATTCAAGCAGACGCGACCTGAGAGAAAAGATCTATAAGGCTTACATTAATAAAGGCAATAACAATAACGAGTTCGATAATAAAGCCTTACTTTCCAAAATAGCTTCCCTCAGAGTTAAAAGAGCCAACCTGTTAGGCTATAAGACTCATGCAGATTTTGTGCTGGAAGAAAATATGGCCAAGACTCCCGATAAGGTTTATGAGCTGTTAAATAAGCTCTGGACACCTGCTCTTGAAAGAGCTAAAATGGAAGCTGCAGATCTGCAGAAAATGGCAGTAAAAGACGGTCAGACTTTCAAAATTGAAGCGTGGGACTGGTGGTACTATGCCGAGAAGTTAAGAAAGGAAAAGTACGACCTGGATGATGAAACCTTAAGGCCTTATTTCAAACTGGAAAACGTGCGCCAGGGCGCCTTTGACGTGGCACATAAACTTTACGGCATTACTTTTACAGAAAGAAAAGACCTGCCGGTATATAATAAAGATGTAAAGGCATTTGAAGTAAAAGAAGCCGACGGGACCCACGTTGGTATTCTTTACGTGGATTATTTCCCGAGAAGCGACAAACGCTCGGGCGCCTGGATGAACTCGTACAGGGATGAATCGAAAGACGGCGGTAAAGTTACTCCTATTGTAGTTAATGCTTTTAACTTCACTGCTCCCACAGGCGACGAGCCTGCCCTGCTTACTTTTGAAGAAGTTTCAACTTTATTCCATGAGTTCGGACACGGACTTCACGGACTTCTGGCCAACACAACTTACAAGTCGTTGTCGGGTACGGCAGTAGCCAGGGACTTTGTTGAGCTCCCGTCGCAGATAATGGAAAACTGGGCTGCAGAGCCTGAAGTTATAAAATCATTTGCAAAGCATTATCAGACCGGCGAAACAATACCGGATGAGCTGCTGGAGAAGATCAGAAACACAAGTCTTTTCAACCAGGGATTTATGACTGTGGAATACCTGGCCGCTTCACTGCTGGATATGGACTGGCACACTCTTACAGATGCAAAAGAAGTTGACGCAAAGCAGTTTGAAGATAATACTGCAAAGAGATTAGGACTTATTCCTGAAATTGCTTTCAGATACAGGAGTCCCTACTTCTCGCACATATTTAACGGCGGATATTCTTCGGGATATTACAGCTACATATGGGCTGAAGTACTGGACAGCGATGCCTTTGAAGCATTCAAAGAAAAGGGTCTGTTTGATCAGGCAACAGCAAAGGCATTCAGGGACAACGTTCTTTCCAGGGGCGG
>JBLNAZ010000043.1:0-38300 GCA_050259615.1 Syntrophomonadaceae bacterium
AGGCTGTGCCAGGCTTTTTCAGTAATCACCCTGACAGGCAGCCGGTATTCCGGGTCGGCCCCGGCATAGCAGTCCTGCACATAAAGTTCCTCGCCCTGAGCCCAGGCATACATGCGGGCCATGAGGGCATTGAATTTTTCCGAGCTGTAGGGGCGGTTATAAACACCCCACCAGATCTTGGACTCGGTAGATTCTTCGCGTACAATAAATTTATCAGAAGCAGCGCGGGCCGTATGTTTGCCGGTTTTGACGATCAGCGGACCCCCTTTGGAGAGGTGTCCCTCATTGCGGAAGATCGCTTCTTCATACAATGCCGTCTCCGGCAGATTCCAGTATACGCGGTCGAGATATTTAAGTCCGATATTTTCCAATTTAAAATCGCTGGCCAGAGTTTTAGCTTCTTTGGCTGCGGGGGTTAAGAATTCGAGATATTTGCTCATGACCAGTCCCTCACTAATTTACGGTCGCCAATATAAAGTTCATTAGGTGAATTGGGGTCCAGAGCCCACTTCATGCGTTCTATGCCTTCTGTAATATCTTTAATTGTACCGCAGTAGCTGAGTCTCAGGTAACCTTCAAGTCCAAATTCAGCTCCGGGAACAGTTAAGACCTGAACCTTATCGATCAGGAATTCAGAGAGCTTGTTAGAGCTCTTCATATAATGACTGAAGTCGGCAAAGCAGTAGAATGTGCCGTCGGGTTTTGTAACTCTGACGCCTTCAAAGGAGTTGAGCTGTTCGATCATAACGTTGCGGTTATTTTCAAGCGTGCATCTTAAGCTTTCAACGCTTGACTGGATACCGTTAAGCGCACCTACGGCAGCCTGCTGAAGGACAACCGAAGGGCCTGAAGTCTGATGACCCTGAATATTAGTCATCGCCTCAATCAGCTTTTTGCTTCCTACAGCCCAGCCGATTCTGAAGCCGGTCATAGCATACTGCTTTGAAATGCCGTTTATAACGATAAGCTTCGAATTTTCAGACAGGTCCTTTGCATAATCGTAGCAGCTTAAAGGCTTTCTGTTATCGAATATCAGGCGGTGGTAGATGTCGTCCATAATAAGGTAAAGGTCGCGCTTTTCGCAGAACTGCACTATATCTGAAATGAATTCTTCCGTATACATTACACCTGTAGGGTTGTTAGGGCTGTTAATAATAACAGCTTTTGTATACGAACCGACTCTCTGTTCGATATCCTGAATTGTGGGATAGAAAGTCCCGTCTTCGGGAAGAACAGGAACGCCTATACCGCCGCAGAGCTTAGCCATTTCAGGATAGCTTACCCAGTAGGGTGCCGGATAAATTACTTCTTCCTGCGGATTAAGTATAGCCTGCAGGGCAACCATAATAGCCTGCTTGGCGCCGCCGGAGGCCATGACGTTCAGAGGCGAAACTTTTCTATGGTAGAATTCTTCAGTATAGCGAATGATTGCTTTTTTTAAGGCAGGGATGCCATCGGCAGGAGTATACCTGACTTCACCTGAATTAAGGTTAGCAACGGCTGAAAGTAAAGCATCCATTGGAGCTTTGCTTTTGGGCTCTCCTCCGCCGAGGTGGATTACCGGATCACCTTTTTCTCTCAAGATAGCAGCTTTCTCATTAAGCTTAAGAGTTGGAGAAGCGCAAATAGTTCTGGCAATTTGACTTAGACTCATTGAACACCCTTTGTTTATTTATAAAGTAAAAACTCACGAGTGCAACTTAACTACTGCGGTCACTTTCCAGGCGTCTGTTATGGCCGAAGATTTTTCCGGGGTTTTGTTTTGAACCCGGCGTGAGAGCAATATTACTATTGGACAAATTAATTGAAGAACATATAAAATAGAACAGCAGTAAATGTAAAGATTGCCGGCGCTGCATACTACTTAATGCCGGCAGGGTAAAACCGGTTTCAACCGAATTTTTCCTTTAATGCCTTAGCGACATTTGCGGGTACAAAATCGCTCACATCGCTTTTCAAGCCTGCAAGGTTACGAATGATCGAGGAATTCAGATAGGTGTAATTTTCGTGGGGCATCAGAAATATAGTTGTTATATTTCCATCCAGTTTGCGGTTCATGAGAGCCATCTGAAATTCATACTCAAAATCACTGACGGCACGCAGTCCCCTTATAATTCCAACTGCTCCAACATTTTTAGCATGTTCAACCGTCAGACCATCAAAGGAATCCACCTCCACTTTCGGGAATTCCTTCAGGCTTTCCCTCAGCATTTCAATCCTTTCCTCTACTGTAAAAAGAGGAATAAGTTTATTCGGGTTACGCGCAATTGTAACGATTACACTGTCAAAGAGCTCGCAGGCGCGTTTAATTATATCAATGTGCCCGAATGTAACGGGATCAAAAGTACCGGGGTATATTACTTTTCTCATTATTTCATATCGGAATTGTTTTCATCTGCCCTACAATTATAAGAACTTAATCGGTGCAAGGCAAGAGGTATTAGAAGAAAGGTTCGAAGCTCAAGGTTCAAGGTTCCGTTGCGGAAAATGCACCTCATTTCCCTGACCAGCCTGTAAACTTTAGGTCAGGGATTCGGAAACGGGGTTCTCAAAGCTGTAGAGAAGAGTGTCGCCTATGCGCTTAAAGGGCTCGGTATCGAAATTCTTTATATCATTGTCTTTTGTCTGGATTGAACGTTCTATGATAATTAAACCGCCTTCAGACAAAAAACCGTTTTTCAGGAGGTTTTTTACTACAATGTGAATATCGTCCTTGAAAAATGGCGGATCAGCGAGTATCAGGTCGTACTTTGCATGCTCGGAGATTGTGGAAAACCTGACGGCTTCCATTTTGAAAATCTTATACGGGAAATCGCCCTTCATGGATTTTATATTATCTTCAAGTATCTTATAGATCGGGAAGTTCTTTTCAATGAAATGAACTTCAGAGGCCCCGCGGCTGACTGATTCGAGTCCAAGTGCCCCGGAGCCGGCATAAATGTCGAGTACCCTTATGCCTTCAAAATCCAGGCGGTTATTAAGGAGGTTGAAAAGTGTTTCCCTTACCCTGTCTGTAGTAGGACGTGTAAACTTTGAATCGGGAGCTTTAAGACTTCTGCCCCTGAATTGTCCGGAAATGATTCTCATCTTAAACCAGCCTGAATGCAATTCCGGCAGCAGGAGAAAAAGAGTTGGCTCTTTCGGTCAGTGCGCGGGATTCGAAAAGTTCGGGATTGACTTTAATTTCCTCAAAAGGATTAAAGCGGCTGAAATCGATGTTAAGTGTTTTTGCTGCCCTTTCAAGGAGTGAATCAGAAATATTATCCCCTGCAATAAACGCCCTGGATATCGAGGCCGGGTTAATCTTCAGGGCCTTGCCGGCTTCCAGTTCCTCGGAAATCCTGGGCAGTATTTCGCCTGCATTGGAAACAGTGGAAATATTAAAATAAATCGGCTTTCCCTTAAAAAGAAAAGCTACGGAGAGTGATTCACCGCCAGCATAAACGCTTAAAACAACTTCCCTGTCGCCGAAGGACTGGCTCATGGAGATAATTCTGTCTGAGGCCATATGTGCGTTATCCACAAACTTCAGCTTTAATCCGTTTTTCAGGCAGAAACTATTTAACAGCTTCAGGTACTTTTTATATGTTGCAACAACTATGGCAGATGAGGAAGTTTTTTTATTATCGTCAACCTTAATACTCTGAACCAACATTTCCTCTCTGGAGGATTTTGGAAAAAGGGCCGAGAGCTCCCATTTGAACTCTTCAAGCATATCCGTCTGTACGAGTGTATTTTCAAAAGGGAGTCTTACGACGTGGAAAAGGCTGTTTGGGAGCGTAAAAGAAACCAGTTTACTTTTAAGAGGCCTGCGCATTACAAGCTCATCAAAGGCGCTCTGAAGCGTTGACAAAACTTTAGTTTCTTTTGCGTTCAGGTCCAGAAACTCGCTGAAGAATTCCTCATCAGCATTTTCAATTAAAAATTCCTCGTCAGAGTAATTAACTTCAACCAACTGCATTTTAGCGTTAGTAAGGTTTATTCCTGCATGGTTCTGAAATCCCGGCATTTTCACTCCCCGTTTCTGCACAAAAGTCAGAATACGAAAATTTTAAGAGAAGCTTTATTTGACAAAAATATATTTTCTGATTTTATTCATTTTGGCTTGTCCAATTCCTTTTACCTCCAGGAGCTCATCAACGGAATTGAACCTTCCTTTTAAGTTTCTAAGTTCTAAGATTCTACCGGCTGTTTTCCCGCCAATGCCGGGCAGCTTCATCAAGTCCTCAGCCTCAGCGCTATTGATATCGATACTGTTTTCATCAGCCAGGACTTTTTTTCTGAATGAAACCTTCTCCGTCTCAGATACCGGGACCCTGCTTTTCAAAGAGCGGCCGGTTTCAGCGGGTCCTCTTAAAAGTCCGGCGTCCTCCTCTTGCGCCAGGGAGTCGGAAGCCAGGAAAAGACTATCGCTGGCAGAATAGTCGAAATCCCTGTAGTGAGCCGGAGGATCGGAAAGCCAATACTTTATTAAAAGTCCGGCTAAAAAGATTCCCGCTAGGGATGTAACAACTATAAACTCAGTCCGCGTTAGCCCCAGATGGTTGGCGGCATTTCTGAACTGCATTTTAGTATAATATTAGTCTGATACTTTTATATTAGGCATTTCAGCCAGTTCTTTCAAAAGCTCTTTTTCCTTTGAATTCACCTTGCCGGGGACATGGATATTAATTCTTACGAGCTGGTCGCCGGCGCCGTGACGGTTGAGGTGCTGAATTCCCTTTTCTCTCATTTTAAGGAACTTACCGGGCTGAGTACCGGCGTCGATCTTCAGTTTTGCCTTTCCGTTGAGTGTCGGGACCTCGGCTTCAGTTCCAAGAACAACCTGCGGATAGCTCAGATATAGTTCATAAATAATATCGTCGCCTTCGCGAATAAAATAATTGTGCTGCATTTCCTCAAATACGACTATGATATTACCCGTCTGGCCGTTTCTTTTGCCGGCGTTGCCTTCGCCGCGCATTGTCATATAGCTTCCCGTAGTAACTCCGGCCGGAACATTAACCTTTATGGTTGCTTCGCTATACACACGGCCGTCGCCTGAGCAGTTCTTGCACGGACTGTCTACCACAGTGCCCTCGCCGTCGCAGTTAGCGCATGCTGTAATATTAACAAACTGTCCGAAAACGGATCTGGATACATTTCTTACTTCACCGCTTCCGTTGCAGACAGGGCAGGTTTTTACAGAAGTCCCGCCTTTAGCGCCGGTTCCGGTGCATACTTCGCATTTAGCGTATTTTTTGATCTTAATTTTCTTCGTTACGCCGGTTGCAATCTCCTCTAAGGAGAGCTTCAGTACCACCTTCAGATCCGATCCGGGTGTGCCGGTTCCTCTTTTTCTGCCTCTGGACTGTTGTGAGGTGCCGAAGAAGTCATCAAAGATTGTACCTCCTCCGCCGCCGCCGAAGATATCGGAGAAGTGCGAGAATATATCGTTTATATTGCTGAAGCCCTCAAAGTCCTGTGCTCCGCCGCCTCTTAAGCCGCCATGGCCGAAGCGGTCGTATTTTGCTTTTTTCTCGTCGTTACTTAAAACCTCGTATGCCTCGGCAGCTTCCTTGAATTTTTCTTCAGCAGTCTTATCATCCGGATTTCTGTCGGGATGGTACTGCATTGCAAGTTTTCTGTAGGCTTTTTTAATCTCATCTTTTGAAGCATTTTTTTCTACACCCAATACTTCATAATAATCTCTTTTATCCATTTTCTATATTTTACCCTTTAGAATTTCCATTATGTTAAAATTTTACGACCCCTTAATTTCTCCGAGGCAGATTTATAATGTTAATTATAAATTACAGAAGGCAGCCGGGACAGAAAAAAGTTCTTCTACCTGGTTTCAGCCGATGAATTCTCATCACTTACAATTACCTTTGCATGGCGGATGACCTTATCCTTATACAAGTAGCCCGGTTCCACAACTTCAATAACGGTATGAGGAGCAAGGCCGGGAACTGTCTGCTGAAGAAGAGCCTCATGAAAGTTAAAGTCGAAAGGCTTTCCTTTGGCATCAATTTTCTTAACGCCCTGTTCTTCGAGAACCTTGCTGAATTTATTGAGCACCATATTAAGCCCTTCCTTAACTGCATCTATGCTGTTTGCATCTTTTGCATGCGCAAGGGATCTTTCCAGGTCGTCGTAGACGGGAAGAATTTTGACAATGAAAGACTCAGCTGCATATTTAAGCCAGTTGAGCTGTTCGTTTTCAGTTCTTCTTTTGTAGTTTTCAAATTCAGCAGCTTTTCTAAGGAGCTTATCCTTAGATTCTGCAGCCTCTTTGGCCAGCTTTTCATTTTCTTCACTTAAAGCCTTAAACTCCCGGCTTTCCGCAGTTACATTATCGGCAGCATCGGCGTTTTGATTAACGCTCTTTTCATGCGGAACATTTTTCGGGGTGCCTGATTTAGCACCTCTTTCCACTTTAATCTGATGTGATTCAGTTTCCCTGTTTTTTTCTTCTTTTTTATCCTTCATTATCTTCTCCCTTCAATTTTTATTTTATAAGGCAGCGTTTTCTTCTGCCGGTAAAATTCTATTTTGTATTACCCTTTTTCATATACTCTGAGAGTACTTCCGCCAGGTAGACTATAGAGGCAATCATCTTTGAATACTGCATCCTGCGGGGTCCTACAATACCGATAGTGCCGGATACGTCGCCTATTGTATAATCTTTTGTAATAAGGCTGTAGTCGTTGAGCCTTTCGGACTCGTTTTCCTTTCCGATCTTGATAACCAGATCGTTCTCAGAGCTAAGTTTATTATTCAGTATATGAACTATTACATCCTTATCCTCAATTAGCTCAATGACGCTCTGGAAGTGCTCGTGTTTTTCAAATTCAGGCTGTTTCAATATATTTCTGGCACCCGTAATAACAGCACTGTCAGAGCGGTTAAATCCGGTAAAAATCCTGTCGGCCGAGTCAAGGAAAACCCTTATAATCGGTCTGTAGTTTTCACTGACGTCCCTGAATCTTTCTCCTATTGTACGTTTGATTTCGGAGAGAGTGAGCCCCGAAAGGCGTTCATTTAAGAGTCTCTGTACCGCCTCAATACAGTCTACGTTAAACTCTGCATTAATTTCCAGTGTAATGGTTTTTACAAGTCCGCTTTCGATACTTACAACCACAAGAATACGGGAGGATGTAAGCTGCACGATCTGAAGTTTTTCCAGTCTCCCGGTATCCAGTTTAGGGTAAGTAACCAAAGCCAGCTGATTGGTAATATCGCTCAGGATTGCAGAAGTCACCTGTATCAGGTCGTCAGTCTCCTGCATAAAAGTTTTAAGCTCACGAAGTATGATTTCTTTTTCCTCATCCACAAGCAGGGGAGGCTCCATAAGGCTGTTGACAAACAAACGGTACCCCTTATCTGTCGGGATACGCCCGGCAGAGGTATGAGGATGATTAAGATATCCGGCTTCTTCCAGGTCAGCCATAATATTTCTTATGGTTGCCGGGGAAAGCCCCAGGCCATACTTCTTGGTCAGGTTATTTGAGCCCACCGGATTAGCAGTCAAGACAAACTGCTGAATAATATTCCTTAATATCGTCTTTTCTCTGTCACTTAATTCTATCGTTTCCATGTCCATGCATTAATTGAATTTCTTAGCAATTCATTTTTTCAAATTTAAATATATTAAAAAAAACGGAATTTTTCACGAAACACGGGAACAGAAGAAACCTTCAGGTGCACCGGGATTGCCGCTTAAGGAGGGTTAAGACGGAAGATAAGGGGCTTTTATTTTTGAATAAGAGGTAAATATTAGCTAATTTAGGAGAACGAATTTGAGGTGAAATTGGAATCCAATTATAAATCAGCCGGCGTTGACATACAGGCCGGAGAAGAGACTGTACAGAGAATTAAGTCGCACGTAAAATCCACATTCAATAAAAACGTCCTGATGGAAATAGGGCATTTCGGGGCATTTTATGACGCAAAGTTTCCTGACTATGAGCATCCCGTACTGGTTTCAAGCGTCGACGGTGTAGGTACAAAGCTCAAGATCGCTTTTCTCATGGATAAGCACGACACAGTGGGCCAGGATCTGGTAAATCACTGCGTTAACGATATTGCTGTATGCGGGGCAAAACCGCTTTACTTTATGGACTATATGGCCTTCGGAAAGCTTTACCCGAATAAGGCAGAAAAGATCATTGAAGGCTTTTCAATTGCCTGCCGGGAGAACGGCTGCGCTCTTATAGGCGGCGAAACGGCTGAGATGCCGGGGCTCTATGCCGAGAACGACTACGACCTTTCAGGTACAATAGTGGGAGTTGTGGAAAAATCACGCATAATTGACGGAAAGAATATCAAAAAAGGCGACCTGTTGCTGGGATTCCGCTCAAACGGCCTTCACACAAACGGATACTCTCTGGCGCGCAACGTGCTCCTCGGTAAGTTTAGTGTAAATGACCGCCCTGAAGAACTCACCGGCACTCTGGGCGAAGAGCTCCTTAAAGTGCACAAGTCATATCTTTCCCTTATAGCCCAGCTTAAAGATAATATGGAAATTAAAGGATTCTCCCATATTACAGGCGGCGGAATAATAGGCAACACGAAAAGAATCGTTCCCGAAGGCCTCAGCCTGAAAGTCGACTGGCAGAGCTGGCAGTGGCCTGAGATATTCAAGCTGATCAAAAAGACGGGAGACGTCAAAGATGAGGAGATGAAAGAAGTCTTTAACCTCGGCATCGGACTTATTGCAGTTGTATCAAAGGACATGGTTTCAAAGGCGCAGGAACTCAGCAAAGCCGTTGGCGAAGAGGCAGTTTTAATTGGCGAAGTTGCCTGAGTAACTTCCCTTTTTGTCCTGATGAGAGAGAATTATAATGCAGAGCACATGAAATGTACTCTGCATTTTTTATTTTTACTGCTAACAGCAGTAAAACTCTGTTTCCCCTGGGGCAACAATTTGTTAACAGAAACTTAATGATTTCTTAACACAAGAGAATGTTTATTCCCTTATTTTAAGTACTGTTTAATAAAAACAGAATACAACTAAACACAAATATATTTTCAGGATAATTATGAAAAAATCGGTTTTACTGTCATTGCTTCTTTTTCTCTCGGTAAGCACATTCGCCCAGGAAAAAAGCGCTTCTCCGAAGGTAAGCGTATTGATGTTCGGCGATTATTATTACAATATTGAGCAGAGAGATGCCGCAAAAAAGGACCTTAACGGATTTCAGCTCAGAAGAATATTCTTTACAACAGACTTTGCCCTGTCTGAATCTTTTGACACCAGGTTCCGCCTGGAGAGTGAGCAGACGGCAAATTCCCTTACTCCGGGTGGAAAGCTGGGCGTAATGGTTAAGGATGCATTCATAAAGTGGAAAGGAATTTTCAAGGGATCGGATTTCATTTTCGGTTTGTCCCCCACTCCGGCCTTCGACGTAATTGAAGGCGCCTGGGGCTACAGGGCAGTTGAAAAGACAATTATGGACTATAACGGCGTACTTTCGACGCGTGATCTTGGTGTGGATCTGAAAGGCAGGTTAAATGAAGAAGGAACGGTAAACTACTGGGTAAAGATAGGAAACAATTCCGTCAATGCTCCTGAGGCAAACAAATATAAAAGGTTTTACGGACAGCTTCACTTGGTTCCGCTAAAAAACTTTCAGCTTGCCATTTACGGCGACTATGCCTCAAATTCCGGCATCCGTGATTCAGTGGAAAACGTCACAAAGAACCACGGCATTGTTTTAGGTGATCTGTTTTTGAATTATATGGAAAGGGACAAATACTCCCTCGGCACGGAATTCTTCTACCGCTCGGAACGCAACAGCTTCAAGCCAAATGCCTCAAGCCCTCTGCAGTCGGCTAACGGAATGGGTATTTCAGTTTTCGGCTGGGTTACTGTTACGGATCTTATACGCCTCATTGCAAGATACGACACGTTTGATCCCAACGTGGACAAAGGAGGCAATAGTTCAAGCCTTCTTATTGGCGGCGTGGATTTCCACATAAATAAAAACGTCAGCATAATTCCAAACATAGAATCGGCATTTTACCAGGGACAGTCTAAAAAAGATGTGGTCGGAAGAATAACATTTTCTTACCAGTATCAGTAAGTTATTTTCACATTGTGTCAGTCCTCTATTCAGAGGACTGACATCTTCCCAAATATATTTTCCGCAGCACCAATTTAATATCTCTTAGCCGCAAAATAAAAACAAAACTTTTCCTTCAGCATTTTTATAATTATATTATCTGGAACAGAAAGAAAGTACGGCGTGAAAAAATTCTTATACTTTGTTTTCTTCTCCATAATTCTTTTTCTATCCGGCTGCGACGGAGGCATTACGCCTTCACCCGAAGGCGCCCCAAGGGAAGCGGGCTTCGGCGGTACGGTTACATTTAAGGGCAGGTGGCCTTCAGGAATAACCAGGACACACATTGTGGCCTTCAGGAACCCGCTAAATTCCGCGGGCGACTTCAATGCTTTTAACCTCGCATTCGTAAGCGACAGCATTCCATCGGGCGTTACAGGAATAGTCTTCAGCTCCCTTATAAACCCCCAGCTCCCGGTCAAAGCCGGAGTGTATTCCTACGTTGCTGTTGCACAGTCCAGAACTTCTCAACTTTCTCTCGACCGCAAGGACTGGTTTGTTGCCGGAGTCTATTACGCAAACGGGGACACCTCGAAGCCGGCCATGCTTGTTATTCCCGAGAATACATTTGTCGACAATATAAATATTACGTGCGATTTTAATCACCCTCCCCCGCAGCCCCCGGGAGGAGAATAAACAGGAATGTTGAATTATTAATTATGAATTGTGAATTGAAAAATCTGAAATTCAAAGAGAGCGCTGGCTGATGAAACTGATACCGGTTATTCTTATCTGCCTTTTCTGCCTTAAGGATACTATAGCCCAGACGGGGACAATATACGGCAGGATAACTGACGGCAAAGGGGCTTCCCTTGCAGGGGCTAACGTTGTCGTTTTAGGTACTACTATTGGAGCCTCAACCGACACTTCTGGCAGATACATTTTAAGCGGACTTAAATCCGGAACATACCGCATTGAAATATCAATGATAGGCTACATGAAAAGCATCAGCCATGAAGTTGAAGTTGGAAGAACACCTGTTGAACTAAACTTCTCTCTTGAAGAAACAGCCATCCAGAGTAAACAGGTTATTGTAACAGCAAGCAAATACGAGCAGCAATTGTCCGAACTTCCCGTAAGCGCGTCAATTCTTAGCTCAAGTGATATAACTGACCGCAACCTTATCTCTCTTGATTATGCCCTTCGTTATGTACCCGGAGTGAACATGAACTACGACCAGGTAAGCATCAGGGGCTCAAGCGGATACAGCAGAGGCGCCGGCACAAGAGTTCTTGTTGCAATGGACGGCATTCCTCTTTATACCGGCGACACAGGCGAGATCATATATGAAATTATTCCGGTTACACAGATTGAAAGAGTAGAAATAATAAAAGGAGCTGCCAGTTCTCTCTACGGCTCTACGGCAATAGGCGGAGTTATAAACGTAATTACAAGAGACATACCGGAAAAGCCGCATCTGTATATAAAGGGGTATTACGGGATGTATGACCATCCTTCATACAAGGAGTGGGACTGGTCTGGCGAGCTGAGGCCTTATAACGGGCAAACACTGGTACACTCTAATACCATCGGTAATCTGGGCTACGTGCTGTCGCTTACCCGCTCAGAAAATCTGGGCTACAGACAGGATGACTATTTCAAAAGATACACAGGATTTATTAAAACAGATTATAAGCTAAGCCAGCTTTCAACACTGACATTTATGGGGAGCTACCTGGGGCAGAACAGGGGCAACTTCATTTACTGGAAGGATTCCAGGCATGTGCTTCAGCCGCGCGATGTTGACCAGGGACAGAAGGTGAAGTCGAACAGATACATGCTGGCTGCAATGTATAAAAATGTATTCAGCCCCGACTTCTTCCTTAAGGTTAGAGCAAGCTACTACAGAACAAAGTGGCAGGATGAGACCTCAAGCCGTGATACCTCAACTACAGGCCTCCTGGAAGGCGAGGTTCAGACGAACTACAGAATAATAAAAAATTTATTTCTTACAACAGGAGTTGAATCGGGTACCGGGAAGGTGAATTCCAACCTCTTCGGAAAACCCGGCTCTTTCAATATAGGAGCCTACCTGCAGGCTGAATACAGGTTTCCCTTTCCGCTTACACTTACCGCGGGTGCACGGTATGACTTCAGCCGCCTGGATACGCTAAAGGGATTTGACTCATTTTCCCCCAAGGCAGCCCTGAATTACAAACTTTCTGAAAACACTTCCCTCAGGGCTTCAGTAGGCAAAGGCTTCAGAGCACCTACACTGGCCGAAGCTTTTACCAGCACAACAGCAGGCGGAATTAAAATAAAACCTAATCCCGGGCTTAATCCCGAGACAAGCATTTCCATTGAAGCCGGAATAAACCACAATTTCGGGAGCTTTATAAATTCGGACCTGGCTATATTCCAGAACGAGTACTATCACTTCATTGAGCCCGGCGTGGATCCCGTTGACGGCCTCGTGAGATTCCGTAACCTGACAAGAGCCAGAATACAGGGACTTGAGGCAAATCTCGTCTTCAGCCTTATACCCGATAAACTCAGCCTTTCAACAAATTATACTTATCTCTGGGCAAGGGACATCGAAAGGAACCTTCCGCTCAAGTACCGCCCCCGCCATCAGGCTCAGGCTTTACTTAATTTTAATGTCGGATCATTTGAAATTGGAACAGATTTCAGATACTGGAGTAAAATAGAAGCCCTGGATTTTGAACTGGTGGATCTGGGTGTAGTAATTGACGGCGATAAACGAGTTCCGGTTTATCTTTTAGATTTCAGAACTGGATATAATTTGTTATCTTTGGGACTGCCGGGAAAGGTATTTTTAAATATCAATAACCTGCTGAATTACAATTACATTGAAATAATCGGCAATCTTTCCCCCATCAGGAACGCATCTTTAAGCCTGGAATTCTCGTTTTGAGTACTGTTCCTGCTTCAATTATATTCAGCAGATTTTATTTAAGCAAAAAAAATGTTTGTAGATACACACGCACACTTATTCTATCCCAATTTTAATGGCGAAGTAGAAGAGGTAATTGAAAGAGCAAAGAATTCCGGAGTGGATTATATTATTGTTCCCGGAACCGATATTGCAAGTTCTGTTGAGGCTGTAAAGCTGGCAGAAAAATACGATTTTATTTATGCCGCCGTGGGAATCCATCCGCATGATACAAAGGAGTGGACGGATTCACTATTAAATGATATTGAAGACCTGGCAAAACATGAGAAGGTTGTTGCTATTGGCGAAATAGGACTGGATTATTACTACGACTTCTCCCCCAGGGAAAAACAGATTGATGCCCTGGACAGCCAGATACTTCTGGCACTGAAGCTTGACCTGCCGGTTATTCTGCATAACCGCGAGGCTGACATGGACATGATGAATATCCTGCGCTCATACAAAGAAACCAGCCTTAAAGCCCAGATGCACTGCTATGCTGGCTCAGTTGCAGACGCACGCGAGCTTGTTTCAATGCACCACTTGTTGTCTTTTACAGGAAACATAACTTTCGGCAAGGCCGATAATTTAAGGGAAATTCTCAGGCACGTTCAGGTTGAAAACCTCCTGCTTGAAACAGACTCACCTTTTATGACTCCGGTGCCGCACCGGGGCAAAAGAAATGAACCCTCATACGTAAACCTGGTTGCAGAGAAAATTGCCGAAGTACAGAATATCACTCTGGAGAATGTGGCCCAGGCAACGTCTTTTAATGCATTCAGGCTTTTCGGAATCGGCCGCCGCCCCGGGGTTAGCTACACATACAAAATAGGAAACTCACTGTACATAAATGTAACCAACCGCTGCAACGCCGACTGCATTTTCTGCGACCGCAAGGGCAACGCCGTAATTAAGGGCTACAGCCTCAGAATGAAAAAATCTGAGGAACCTCCTGCTGAAGTTTATATAAAAGAAATCGGCGACCCCTCGCAGTTTGATGAGATCGTCTTCTGCGGATACGGAGAACCGACGATCCGCTGGGACGTTGTAAAACAGATAGCTAAGTACGTAAAAGAGCATAACGGCAAAACAAGAATGAACACAGACGGCCATGGCAACTATATAAATAAGCGCGATATAACGCCTGAACTTAAGGGAATTATTGATACTGTCTCAATCAGCCTTAACTCAGTCGACCCCCAGCAGTATTCAAAACTAATGCAGGTGGATCCGGGGCTGCATGCCGAGATGCTGGATTTTGCAGGAAAGGCAAAGCTTTATACTGACGTTGTTATGACAGTTGTAGGCCTTAATGAAATAGATACCGAAGAGGCAAAGAAGTTTGTCGAGAAAAATGTAGGCGTGGGTTTTAGAACAAGGCCTTATTTTTAGCATCAGCCGGCTCATAGTTTTTAATGGCGGTATAAGTAAATCCTTTGCCGCCTTTAAGATATATTTATTCCCGTTGTTACGCGGCAGTTTAATTATCACCACTTTTAATCAATTATTAAGTCTCAATGAAGAATCCAGCTAAATTCCCATATCTCTTAATTTTTATTTTTCTATTTTCATCCGTTTCACATTCACAATCGGAACTTAAAATAAAACTGGACTCTCTTTTGGCGGACAGCATGTTCCAGTCCACTGCTGCCTCAGTTAATGTATATGACCTTACGGCAAATAATCCCCTATATCAGAATCAGGTAAAGCTGCTTCTGAAGCCCGCGTCAAACCTGAAGGTTATTACAACGGCTGCAGGTCTGTGTTTTCTGGGACCGGATTACAAATTTCAGACACTGCTCTACCTTACAGGCACAATTGCTGATTCAGTCTGCACAGGCGACCTTTATCTTGAAGGAAGAGGAGACCCTGATTTCGGCCTTCCGGACCTGGATTCGCTTGTCCGCCAGGTCAGGTTTCTGGGCATTAAGGAAATTAAGGGGCACGTTTATGCCGACGTTTCATACATGGATTCCCTTTTCTGGGGGAAAGGCTGGATGTGGGATGATGATCCTTCAACTGACGCTCCGTATCTTTCACCGTTAAATATCAACAGCAACACGGTTACAGTTAACATTGCACCCGGACTTCCAGGTAATGCCGCAGTTGTTAGCACAATTCCTGAGACAAGCTTTTTTACAATTAAAAACAAATCCTATACCGTCCCGGGTGATTCGTCTACATTCCAGTGGGACCGCGACTGGCTGCACAGGAAAAACGACATAGTTGTATTTGGAAACCTGCCTTCAAAGGCTCCATTGACTGCAAGCGAAATTAACGTATATGACCCTGCGCGCTACTTTCTTACGCTCTTCAAAGAAAAACTTGAGACAGCCAATATTTTAGTCCTTGGCTCAATTGATACGGCAAGAGTTCCCAAAGATGCAAAACTTGTCTTTACTTTCAACAGGCCTTACAGCGACGTAATAGTCAACCTCAACAAAACAAGCGACAACCTGAGTGCCGAAATGACCCTGAGAGCTATGGCATATAAGTACTTTGGTAAGCCTGCAACGCCTGAAAACGGCGTTAAAATGGTAGACAGCCTTATCACTCTTTCGGGACTCGACTTTAAGAGCTACAGGATTGTCGACGGTTCAGGTGTTTCGCATTATAACCTGGTAAGCACTGAACTCCTGCTGAATGTGTTAAAATATATTTACTACTCAAGACCTGAGCTTTTCGGCATTCTTTATAATTCCTTCCCCATTGCCGGCGTTGACGGCTCACTTAAGAAAAGGATGCAGTTTACTGAGGCCTGTAATAACGTACACGCCAAGACGGGTACGCTTAGCGGGGTTAGTTCCCTTTCGGGCTACGTAACAGCCAAAAATAAGCACATGCTGGCATTCTCCGCCATAATCCAGAATTATGTCGGCAGCTCATCCAGGGCTGTTAGTATTCTGGATGAAATTGGTCGCATTCTGGCTTCATCAGGGGACGAAGCATCCCAATGAAATTCTTTTTGTTTCAACTGTAAACAAATTTATTTAGATTTTAGAAACCGGATTCAGGAAAAAATAAACACTATGAAACAAACAATTATCCTTTTAATTATTATGTCATTTGGTTTTATGTCATGCAATAAAAAGGAGGAAACTCCGAAAGCTGCTGAGCCATCATACTCACTTAAAGCACAGGTCAATCCTCCTTCATTTGACGCAAAGAACGCCTACGAAGAAACCGCAAAACAGGTCTCCTTCGGCCCGCGCAACCCAGGGTCAAAAGGCCACCAGGCTGCTTTGTACTATATTATAAATGAAGCAAAAAAATATGCCGACAGCGTTCAGGTGCAGAACTTCAGCTATACGGGCTATAACAACCAGGAACTCAGCCTGACAAACGTTATTGCAAAGTTCAACCCGAAGGCCACGAACAGGATTTTCATCTCGGCACACTGGGATACGCGCCCGAGAGCAGAGCACGACACCGATCCTGCAAAAAGGAACACCCCAATCTTAGGCGCTAACGACGGCGCTAGCGGCGTTGGAGTTCTTTTGGAACTTGCACGTGTGTTAAAACAAAACCCCGTCACTTACGGCGTGGATCTGGTTTTCTTTGACGGAGAGGACTACGGCCAGGAAAATGACCTTGGCAACTACTTCCTCGGTTCAAAATATTTTGCTGTCCAGAAGCCTGCAGACTACAATCCCGCATTCGGAATTCTGCTTGATATGGTTGGAGATAAGGACGCTGTTTTTAAGAAAGAGGGTAAATCCATGCTCTTTGCGCCGGATGTAGTTAATATGATCTGGAGCATTGCCGTAAAACTCAATGCAGTCACCTTTTCAGATGCTGACGGTAATCAGATTGAGGATGACCACGTACCGTTAAATGAAGCGGGCATAAATACAATTGATATTATTGATATCGATCTGGTGGGTGCCGATTCGGGTGTTCCAAGAAGAAATTACTGGCACTCGCAGAAAGACACTATGGACAATATAAGTCAGAGTACGCTTCAGCAGGTAGGAAACGTGCTCACATATTTAATTTATAGCCTGGACTTTCATAAGCCGGCAGTTTAGCATTTTTACATTATAATAGATTTTCCGGAGAAACTAATTTGAAGCACTATAAAGAATTTGTGATTAAAACCGAGCCTGAACTTACTGAATTTGTAAGCGGAATACTTTGGAATCTGGATATTTCCGGAGTTTCAGAAGAAGAGCCCTATATAAAAGTATTTTCGGAAGCTGGTAAGGTAAGTAAAAAAGAAATTGAGGCGCTTCTGGGTTCACTGGTTGAACAGAAGCTTTTAGAGGATTTTTCAGTGGATGAAAACGAGTTCGAGGAAAGAAACTGGAACGAGGAATGGGAAAAATCGCTCAACGTAATTGAGGTTTCAGACAAAATTGTCATAAGGCCGAGTACAAAGCAGTACGCCGCAAAGGAAGGCCAGCTTGTTTTAACCATCGATCCCAAGATGTCTTTCGGTACAGGAGAACACCAGACAACCAGGCTCATGCTCCTTATGGTCGAAAAGTACGTTAAGCCCGGAATGAAGGTTCTGGACGTCGGAACAGGAACAGGCGTGCTGGCTATTGCAGCTGCAAGGCTCGGAGCCTCCCATGCAGTTGCAATTGACAACGATGAATGGTGCTACGATAACGGCATTGAGAACTGCGAGGTCAACGGTGTAAGCGACCGCGTGGAAATAAGACTTGGCGAAGTAAGCCTTATTGTAGAAAAGGATTTCGACCTTGTGCTGGCCAATATAAATAAGAATATACTCATGGAGATAGCTCAGGAACTTACCTCTCACGTCAGACCGGGGGGAACACTTATACTTTCCGGACTATTGTTTACTGATGAACAGGATATTTCAGGGCGTTACGAAAAAGAAGGATTTACCGTAACGGACAAAAAACAGCTGGATGAATGGATTTCACTTGTAATGGAGAGGAAATAAAGAGCATATGCTCTTTATTTCTTTTCCTCTTTGTTTTCAGTATCAAGCTTATTCAGGAGTTTCATCAGTTCCTCCTGCTCGTCATGGCTCAGGGCATCAGTCATCTTCAGTATGTTCTGAGCCTGAAGAGGAAAGAGCTTTTCTATTTTCTCCCTTCCCTTGCTCGTAAGCTCAGCTATTATGATCCTCCTGTCGTCTGAAGACGGGACCCTGCGTACGAGCTCCTCTTTTTCCAGGTTATCTACAACGCAGGTTATGTTTGCCCCGCTCACATAAAGCCTCTCACCGATTTTCTTCAGAGGCATGGGCCCTGAACTGAAGAGCACCTCCAGGACACTGTACTGCGGTCCGGTAAGGTGATGCTCAAAAACGGTTTTTACCTGTATCTTCCTGTACTTTTCATAAGTGTGGAAGAGTTTTTCCCAAATAGTTATTGCATGCTTTGTTCTTACGTCTGTCATCATAGTCGTTATCTGGTAATACTTATTAAATTATGGTACTTTCTTGAGTTCTTTTCTTAATGCCTTATAGTCGGGAACAATTTTTTCCACCAGATCCCAGAATCTTTTTGAATGATTCATTTCTTTCGTATGGCATAACTCATGGATAATTACGTAGTCAATAATATCCCTGTTATATGCCATGAGTTTGAAATTGAACGATAAATTACTTCCTCTTGAACAGCTCCCCCAACGAGTCTTTTGTCCCCTGATGGAAATTCTGTTTACAAAAAAACCATACTTCCGGGCAATTTCCCTGACCCTCGCGGGTATATAATTTTCTGCTTTTAACTTGAGCCATGCGCTGTAAATACTCTTTACCGGCAAAAGGTCGTCTGCAGGACTTAATATTTTCAACGTGCTGTCCTTAAGTTCCAGCCGGTGCCTGCGGACAAGCACGTCGTGCTTATGATCAACTGTCAGCCTCGTACCCAGAAAATGAAAACTTTCCTCTTTATCCGGCAGCTTCCCGAGGTGTTTAACTACCCAGTCACTTTTACTGATCAGAAAATTTTCAGCTTCTTTCCGGGATATACCGTATGGAACAATCAGCTCCAGACCCTTCTCGGGACTTACCTGCAGCCTCATGTATTTGGCTTTCTTACTGACTCTGTACTTGTAATTGTAGTCAGTTCCTCCTATTTTTATTACTTTTTGATCCACTTTCCTTTTTTAACTGTTATATAACTACTTAAGAATATATGTATTTTTTTTCTTTAACAGTAGGAAATAAAAGTGGAAAAAATAAGAACTTTAATTATTTGAATTATCATTATAATTAAACATTTTAGGAGGACAAAAAGCGGGCAATTCACTGCCCCCTCTTAATCTTAAGGTGTTAAAAATTTCTGATAATTGTAATTTGAAAGTTTTTTCTTATACTTTATATTTACGATATATATGTTTAACAACAATACTTTTGAATTGAATACAAATTCCGAAAAATTCAGACACTTTGTTTTAAATGCCTTAGAGAAAAGGATACTTCCCTCCTCACTGGCCTCGTTTGCCTTTAGAGCGGAAGATTCTCTAATGATCGAAAAGATTAAAAAGCTTTCTTACGAATACGAAAAATCGTTTTACTGGGAAAAGCCAAGCGAGGGAATTATAATTATTGCCCTGGGCGAGCTTATCTCAATAAGCGAAAACGGCAAGGGCAGATTTGCAGCTATCGAAAAGAAAGTAAAGATGATAAGGGAAGGCTTCATCTCGAACTGGGATGAGCTTGAATCCGATCAGCTGCCTTTGTTTGTAGGCGGAATGAAATTTACGCCGGAAAATCACTCGGAAGTATGGGAAAACTATTCAGACTCCAACTGGATGGTCCCTAAAGTTCTTGTTTACTGCAAGGGGGATGAAAAAGTTGTGGTCTGCAATTTCCTTTTATCCTCAGAGATTTCCAGGGACAGGCTTTTAAGCGAGTTCGAAATGAGGATGTCGCAGGTTTTCTCTGCCAAAGAGGTAACTTCGGCTTCAGCATATCCTAAGGTTGTCTCAATTGCAGGCAATACTCCAAAGGACAAGAAAAAATGGATGGAAAGCGTAAAGAAGGCCATCAGCATAATTGAATCGGGAGAACTGCAGAAGATTGTGCTTTCAAGGCAGCTGGAGTTAAATTTAAACCAAGAGCCCTATGTCCACACTCTTCTCAGTCGGCTCAGGCAGAATTATCCTGAATGCTATCTGTTTGCTTTCCATTCCGGAAAGTCGACTTTCTTCGGGGCTTCGCCAGAAAAACTCATTAAGCTGACCGGAGAGTGGATAGAAGCCGATGCGCTTGCGGGCTCTGCTCCCAGGGGCAGGGACGAAAAAGAGGACAAGGAATTTGAAGAAGGCCTCCTCAGGAGTGAAAAAGATCTTTTGGAGCACAATACTGTAATAAATTATATTCAGGATCTTTTCAGGGATCATTCAGGTGAAGTAATCTTTGATGTTCCTCCTAAGGTCAAGAAGCTGAAAAATATACAGCATCTGTGGACCCCGGTTAAAGTCAGGCTTAATTCTTCTCACAGAATATTTTCAATAATGGAAGGGCTTCACCCCACGCCCGCAGTCTGCGGTGTACCGCAGGCAGATGCCATGAATATAATAAGAAAAATAGAGGATTATCACAGGGGAATGTATGCAGGAATCGTCGGCTGGTTCAACTTCAAAAAAGAAGGTGAATTTGCCGTAGCCATCAGATCGGCACTCTTAAAAGGCAAGAAGCTCTATGCCTTTGCCGGAGGCGGAATTGTTGAAGGCTCTGATCCGGCAGTGGAATATAAGGAAACAGAACTAAAACTAAAACCAATTCTGGCGCTTTTTGATAATGAAAATAAAAGTTAACCGTAATAGTCTTTGGTCTGAAATTTTTGTTAAGGAGTTAGCTGATAACGGCGTTAAATATGCATGTATTTCCCCCGGATCCAGAAACACACCTTTGACACTGGCTTTCAGCAGTAATAAGAACATAAAAACACATATACTCGTTGATGAGCGTTCAAACGGCTTTTTTGCCCTGGGTCTTGCCAGGGCTTCAAAATCTCCGGTTGCACTCGTTTGTACTTCAGGGACAGCTGTTGCAGAATTTTACCCTGCTATTATAGAGGCATTTCAGCAGAATATACCTTTAATTGTCTGTACGGCTGACCGCCCCCCGGAAATGCAGGACTGCGGAGCAAATCAGACAATTCATCAGAATAATATTTACAAAAATCATATCCGCTGGTTCTGCAATGCAGGATTGCCCGGCGTAACAGGGAAGAAATTATCCCGCATAAAGGCTCTTGCCAATCAGGCTTTTTTTGAAAGTCAGGCAAAAGGCCCTGTGCATATAAACTTTCCATTCAGAAAACCTCTTGAACCTTTTGTTTTCACAGATGAGATAAATGAAAATATTCTGCAGAACCTGGTTCTCCGGGAGAGTATAACTTCGGCTAATGTAATTCCGGCCGTGGGCAGTATTACAGATAAGATCTATGAAAAGCTGAAGTCTTCACTCAGATGCATTATACTTGCAGGTCCTGATGAACCGGTTGAGAATTTTCCTTGCAGCCTGCAGCATTTAGCTTCGTTATTCGCTCTGCCCATAATTGCCGACGGTGCCTCGCAGCTGAGGTACGGAAGCCACGATAAGAGTAACGTATTCATTAATTTTGAAGGATACCTCCGTTCAAAAGAATTTTCCCGGAAAATTGAGCCCGAACTGATTCTGCACTTTGGAAGGACTATGACTTCCAAGGGAATGGAGTTGTTCATGGAGAAAACTTCTTCTGAATACTATATTATTAACGAAAAAGGAATTCTTTTTGATCCTTTCGGCAAAACCCAAGGCGTCCTTGCAATGAACTCAAATGAATTCTGCGGTGAAATTATAAGAAAAGCAGAAAGTGAAGATTTTAAGCGGCAGGACAATTCGTGGCTGGAAGTTTTTAGAAGTGCAGAACGAAAGGCTGAAGGATTAAAAGAAGAGATCATATTTAAGGCCGATTTCCCTTTTGAAGGCAGGATATTTAAAGAAGCAATAAGGCTCATGCCTCAGGACTCCAATTTAATGATTTCCAACAGCATGCCTATACGCGATCTGGACTATTTCTCACCCAAAACAGAGTCTACACTAGCCGTATACAACAACCGGGGCGCAAGCGGAATTGACGGAATTACGTCAACTGCACTCGGAATAGCTTCTGCCACAATGAAGCCTACCGTACTCATTACAGGAGATCTTGCTTTTTATTATGACCTGAACGGGCTTCTTGCATCAAAAAAGTATTCCATTCCGCTCGTAATAGTGCTGATAAATAATGACGGGGGCGGCATCTTCGAAATGCTCCCAATCTCAGGCTACGACGAAAACGTTTTCCGGGACTATTTCCAGACTCCGCATGAACTGGATTTTTCGCACTTTGTAAAAGGCTACGGCGGTAACTTTCTTGACATTAAAGACTGGCAGGATTTCAGGGAGGCCTTTTCAGGTGCCCTTAAAGAGCCCGGGCTCTCAGTTCTTCATTTCAGAACAGATTCCAAAGCCTCCACCCGTCTTAGAAAGCGCTTCTGGGATGAAGTTGGGAAATCCCTAAGCTAAAACCTTTATTCTACCCTCTTTTTATTAACAGAGCCGGAATTCATTTCCGGCTTTTCTGTTTTTATAGTGCACTATAGCGCCTCTGCCCGAATAACTGCCCTTAATTGTTTTAATTCCCTCGTATTTAAGCTAAAAACGAACATAATAAAATAATATTTTTTTAATTTTCTCTTGACAAGTGCTCAAATGTTTACTATTATTGTAGTAAACAATTGAGCACTATATGAAAAACAAACTGACTGACAGGCAGGAAGATATCCTGAATTTCATCCAGAGTTATATTAATAAGAACGGATATGCTCCTACGCTGAGGGAGATCGGCAAACATTTTGCCATAGCCTCAACCTTCGGAGTAAAAAGGCACCTGGATGCTTTGAGCAAAAAAGGGTATCTGACTATCGGGAGTAACATCAGCCGTGCACTTTCACCTACAAGCCTCAAAGCTGAGGAAGAGGGCTCCAGGAAGGGCCAGGCTTTTGAGGAAGAGATCATTAACGGTTTCAGACAGATTCCTGTAGTAGGACGCGTAGCAGCTGGCATGCCGATACTGGCAGTGGAGAACATTGACGGGAGCGTTGTTATAGATTCATCTGTCGTTAAGAATAATTCCGGATGCTTTGCCCTTAAGGTAAAGGGCGACAGTATGATTAATGCAGGAATCTTTGAAGGGGACCTGATCATTATCTCGCCCAAAAAAGACGCTCTTAACGGGGAAATTGTAGTGGCCCTGCTGGGCGATGAGGCAACGGTTAAAAGGTTTGAAAAAAGAGGCGATGAAGTTTATCTCATTCCTGAAAACAGCAGTTATCCCCCTATTGCAGTGCGCCGCAGGGAGGATTTTTCTATAGTGGGTAAAGTAGTCGGCGTTATCAGATGGTATAATTAGGGGAAAACAATGAAATCACAGATTTTTAAATCGGCAATTTTCAATAGATTTAAGATTAAATTTCTTTATGGTCTTCAGGAAGTTGAACTGGATCCCTACTTTCTGAGCTATGATAAGAACGGGCAGAAGGTGATTTACGGAAAAACAAATTTCAGCAATGAGATCAAAAAGTACGAATTCGCCAGAATAGCCAATATTAAAGTTCTCTGCAGAAACAGGTTTTCCCCAATTTTACCGATAGCATCCAGAATAAATTAGTTAAGAAATAAATCAGCTTTTGTTCGTTTATATTTTTTTGTTGGTATTTATATAGATTTGATTTGACAGGAGGCAGAGAGGTTATGAACAATAATTCAAACAGAGAAAACGTAGATCAGCTAATTAAACATTTTTGGCAGAACGGATATCTTACTGTCAGCAGGAAATACGGCACATACCTTCCTGCACCGGACCCGGTAGGGACTTACAGCGTGGATGCTGTTGGAAGGAATGATAAGAAATATGCCCTGGGGATTGTACTTTCCACGCAGGATTTAGATGACAGCAGGATATTCAGCAAACTGAACTATCTGGCAACCAGGCAGACCAGGTTCAGCAATAAGAAAGTTGCGCTTTTTGCGGGAGTTGACGCGCAGGACCTCTCCAAGGCAAAACTGACCATAGACAGCCTTGGCGAGGATGTCAAAAAGAACATCAGGCTTGTAGTACTGAACAACAGTAAGGCAAGCGATCTGCCCAGGAAAGGACAGCAGGAATTCGGCAGCAGATTCTTGAACCGGTAAATCTTCCTCTTCCTCCCAGGCTTATATTCCTGTATTCAACTGCTTACCTATCCCCTTTCCGGCATAGAGAGAGAGAAAAAAGGAACTCTTTTAATTTTTCTTCCGTTAGAGCTCTCATACCCATAGAAAAAAGAGTTCCTGTATTTTTCTAAAAATATTTCGCATCCGGATTATTAATTCCAGAAAATATTTCACAGCCCGGGAAATATTCAATACCTGTCCTGTACCCAGACATCGCATTTTTTATTCCTCCTTCATATTGGATCATCAGTCTTCATGAAGGTTTTAAGTCCGAAGGCTGATGATTCATTCTAAAAAGGGGTAAAAAGCTTAAAATCACGAAATCGGAATATCCTTTCTCTTTTCAGAAACAAATTCACGCATCCAAATGTCTAAACCACAGTCTTTATGGTTTTAGTTAAAGCCGCGGACAGACTATTTCAGGAGCTTTTCGGGGATTGTGGCGGGCGTCATATGGCCTCATATTTGAATTGATTATTAGCTGCGGCATCCGGAATTTGCCACTATCAATAATTATTTTCATTATAAGCACTTAAAGAGATTAGATTGATGCACCGTTTCAACTTCTATTACCTTGACATTTTACGTCCGTTAAAGTATTTTTTGAGTTCTAATTGATTTTATAGAGTTAAATTGGCAAAAGAAGAAAAAGATTTAGACTTAAAAGCTCAGAATTCATTAAAAAAGTCAGGCCATATTCCCGAACACATAGCAATTATAATGGACGGGAATGGCAGATGGGCACGCAAACGGGGTTTGCCGAGAGCCGCAGGTCACAAACAGGGCGTTGAGACAGTGCGGGATATTGTCAAAGCATGCGTCAGCCTGGGTGTCAGGTATCTCACTCTTTATACATTTTCCACCGAAAACTGGAAAAGGCCTAAAGATGAAATCACTATGTTGATGAGACTGATTGTAAAAAGCCTGCAGAATGAAACCAATGAACTGCATGCAAATAATGTAAGACTTTCGACTATCGGCGACAGGGATTCTCTTCCGGAAATTGTGCGTCAGGAGCTGGAGCAGGCAATCGGGAAGACTTCAGGCAATACAAAGCTGACGTTAAATCTTGCTTTAAGTTACAGCGGCCGCTGGGAAATAATTGAAGCCGCCAAAAAGATCGCGCAGATGGTAAAGGAAAACAAAATTCAGTCCGAAGATGTAACCGAGTCGCTTTTTTCCTCTTTCCTGACCACAAAAGATATGCCGGATCCGGATCTGCTTATCAGAAGCGGCGGGGAATTCCGCGTCAGCAACTTTTTATTATGGCAGATTGCGTATTCGGAATTTTTTATCACAGATGTATTATGGCCTGAATTTAAGCGCCAGCATCTTTATGAAGCCATAACAGACTACCAGAAAAGGGAACGCAGGTTCGGCCTTGTCAGTGAACAAATATCCAGAACTTCAAAGGTTTAAGAATGACAAAAATTCGTTTTAATATACCGTTTATATCCGGTCTAGTGGCTTTATTAATAGCTCTTTCCATCACTTCATTTGCTCAACAGATGAACAGAACACAGTACAAAATCCTGGGAATTTCTGTTCAGGGCAATAAGTCGGCCGATGCTTCCACCATTATAGCCAACAGCGGCCTCAAAGTAGGCGACGAAATAGATATACCAGGCGACCAGACGATAAACGCCATCAGGCATCTGTGGAGCCTTAATATATTTTCAGATGTTCAGATTTTAATAGAAAAACAGCTCGAAAGCGGGGTCTTCCTTTTAATTAAGGTGGCAGAGTTCCCGAGGGTTGAAAAAGTGGTCTTTGAGGGCAACGATGACGTCAGCGAAAAGGATATTGAAGGCAAGGTCAGCTTTGTAAGGGGGCAGATCCTTAAACCTCAGGATCTTTACAACGCAAAGACCAGAATTCAGGGGCTTTATGACGATGAAGGGCTCCTTAATGCAAAGATAGATATCCTCAGGTACAGCTTCCTTGGCGCAGATACCACCGGAGAAGAGATCAAGGCAACCTGGCGCAATAACCAGGACTTTTCCGATGAATATACTAATACCTACAACATAAAGGAAAATCCTACTAACCTGGTTTCAAAGCTGAAAGAAAGGGTTTTAGTAAAGTTCAAGATCTCCGAAGGTGGCAAGGTAACAGTAAGGAAGATCGCCTTCGAGGGAAATAAGTCACTTCCCGACGGTGACCTTAAAGGCGCATTAAAGGAAACTTCAGAAGCCAAATGGTGGAAATTCTGGAGCAGCGCAAAACTCAACAAGAAAAAGTTTGATGAAGATAAAAAGCTTCTTGTAGATTACTACAAGGCACACGGTTTCCGCGACATGGAAATCCTTTCAGATACGCTGATCTACAGCAATAATAAGAAAGACGTTGAAGTTTTAATAAATGTGGCAGAAGGCCCACAGTATAAGATCAGAAACATCAACTGGGAAGGCAACACTGTTTACAAGACCGAAGTCCTAAATGACAGGCTGGGCCTGAAAAAGGGCGATATTTTCAACTATGAGAAATTCCAGCAGAACCTGCGCGGCAACGAAAAACAGAACGACGTTGCAGCTCTCTACCAGGATAACGGATACCTGATGTCCAACTTCAAGGCTAATGAAGCAAAAGCAGGCCAGGATTCTGTGGATCTGGATATCACGGTCACAGAAGGCAACCAGTTCAAGATTGGAAGCATCGACATACAGGGTAACGACAAGACTGAGGATAAGGTCATAAGACGCGAGCTTTATACGGTTCCTTCCAATTACTTCAGCAGAACTGCCGTTATGACCAGCCTTCAGCAGCTGGCCAACCTGCAGTATTTCAACGTGGAAAAACTTTATAAAGAGGGAGCCAATCCGGTTCCTGTAAGCGACAGTACAGTTAATATTACTTATTCGGTTGAAGAAAAATCCAGCGATTACCTGAATGCCTCAATCGGATACAGCGGCAGCTTCGGTTTCTCCGGCTCAGTCGGCGTAACACTTACTAACTTCTCTCTTGCCCATCCGTTCAAAATGGGCGGCGGACAGGTATTAAATTTCAACTGGCAGTTCGGTGTGGGTAACTTTTACAGAACTTTTACGCTTGGCTTTACAGAACCCTGGCTTTATGATTCTCCCACACTGCTTGGTTTTGAGATCTTTGATACAAGACAGGCATACTACTACGACTTAAGCCAGTATGGGGGTTCAGTAAGAGTTGGAAGACGACTTAACTGGCCTGACCACTATTTCAACGTACAGGGAACTTTTAAGTATCAGAATAACGACATTAAAAACGGCGGCGGTTACTACAAGGAAGGCAAATCCCAGCAGTATACTCTGGGAGGCACCATCAGCAGAAAGGATATCGATAACCCTATCTTCCCTTCACAGGGTTCTTCAATCATACTTGACGGTGAACTCTCAGGTGGTGTATTTCTGCCGGGCGATCTTAACTATTACAAAATGCAGTTTAAGGCCGAGTGGTACAAGAGGCTTTTCAATACTAACCGTATAGCTTTGTATACTGTTGCCGATCTTGGCTACATGAATGAATTTGACCAGCAGACAAGAGAGAAGATCAACCCGTTTGAAAAGTTCTTCATGGGCGGCAACGGTCTTGTTATTGCAACCACACCTTTAAGAGGCTACGACGACAGAACAATTGGTCCAAAGAATGCCCTGGGCGATAACCTTGGCGGTAACGTAATGACGCGTTACACCATAGAATTAAGAGCTGCCCTTGCATTAGAGCCGATTCCGATCTATATTCTTGGCTTTGCAGAGGCAGGAAACGTTTGGGCTAACGTAAGCCACGACACGAACCTCTTCGACTTAAAGCGTTCGGCCGGCATAGGAGCCAGACTTTTAATCAACCCGATCGGTCTTATTGGTTTCGATTTCGGTTACGGATTTGACAGAAAGAGCGTAGACGGAAAAGCTCCGGCATGGTTATTCCACTTTCAGTTCGGCCGCGGCTTCTAAGGAGCGCGGGGCATAATAAAAAAGATTTGAAATCTGACAATTCAAATAACATAAAAACATAATAACACTAGAAAAATGAGGTTAAAGTGAAAAAGTTCCTTTTAATTATCGCTGTATTACTTACCGGATCAATCAGTTTGTTCGCCCAGCAGGCAGCATCACAGAAAATAGGCTTTGTCGATTCACAGACAATGCTGAAAGCCTTGCCCGAAGCTATTAAAGCACAGGGTGACCTGGATGACCTGACAAAAAGATACTATGCTCACGTTGACAGCCTTACGGCTCAGCTCCAGCAGATGTATAATGATTTCCAGAAGCAGCAGAACACAATGAAGCCAAACCAGCTAAAGGAAGCACAGCAGCAGTTTGTAACAAAGCAGCAGGATCTTGAAAGCTTCAAGCAGCAGAAATTCGGTCAGAACGGCGAACTCGCAAAAAGATCTGATGAACTTTTCGCCCCGATAAAAGAAAGGATCTTAAAAGGAATCCAGGAAGTTGCAAAAGACGAAGGCATGAGCTTTGTATTCGACAAGACCGGCGATGTTGTCCTGTTGTTTGCTGATACTTCATATGATATTACCTATAAGGTACTCGACAAACTTAAAAGAGGTAAATAATTACTCTTAAAAAATATCAGGTACATTAATGAAAAAATATGCTTTTTTAGTTTCTCTATTCTTCTTCGGTTTTACTCAGCTTGCCCATGCTCAGTTAAAGATAGGTTATGTTGATTCGGATACTATCATGGACAAGCTGCCCGATGCGCAGGACGCCCAGCAGAAACTGGACGTTATAATTAAGGACTGGCAGACAGAGCTTAATAAGCTTGAGAAAGACTGGAAAGACAAGTACGACGATTATGAAAAGCGCAAGCTTATCATGAGCGATCAGACCAGGGCTGAAACCGAAGCAGAACTGGTTAAGCTTGAAGAAAAGATGAATGACTACAGGCAGAAAAAATTCGGCACAAACGGAGAACTGTTCCAGAAACAGGACGAAATGATGAAACCGATACAGAACAGGGTTTTTGACGCAATTAAAAAAGTTGCCGAAGAACAGGACCTGGATTTTGTATTCGACAGAAGCGGTGATGTTCTCTTCCTGTATGCCAAAGAGAAATATGATATTACAACCCTTGTCCTTCAAAAATTAAAATAATGCTGCATGGAAATAAGATTAAAAGATGTCGCCGACCTGGTCGGCGGCAATATTATAGGTGATGATAATGTAATAATCGGAAATATTGCTAAGATTGAAGAAGCAAAAAAGAACGATTTAACATTCCTTTATCTCCCCTCCTACGAAAAATACTTTATAGACACACAGGCTTCGGCCATCCTTGTTAAACCAGATTTTCCCAAGACGAGAACGGATATTACTTATATAGAAGTAAAAAATCCAAACATCGCATTCCTGACCATAATTAATCACTTTTTCAGGCCCGAATTTCGTTTGACCGGAATAGCCGGCTCTGCTTATATTGCACCGGGCGTTTCTGTGGGTAATGACTCTGCAATAGGCGAAAATGTGGTGATCTCGGAAGGATGCCGCCTGGGCAGTAACGTTAAGATATTTCATAACTCCGTACTGATGGAAAATGTTGAGGTTGGGGATAATTCAATCATATTCCCTAATGTAACGGTGCGCGAAGGCTGCAGACTTGGCAGCCGCGTCATAGTCCATAGCGGAACCGTAATCGGATCCGACGGATTCGGATATTCGCCCGATAAAGACGGCGTATATCATAAAATTCCACAAATAGGAATTGTAATTATTGAAGATGACGTTGAGCTGGGAGCTAACGTTACCATCGACCGTGCTGCCCTCGGGGCAACACTAATTAAAAAAGGCACTAAGCTGGATAACCTGGTGCAGATAGCACATAACGTTGTTGTAGGTGAAAATACCGTTATGTCTGCACAGACCGGGGTTTCCGGAAGCACAAAAATCGGCCGGAACGTCATTCTGGCCGGACAGGTTGGCGTAGTTGGCCACATAGAGATTGCAGATAATGTGATCGTTGGCGCACAAAGCGGGGTCTCAAAGGGATTATCCAGGGCGGGCACCTATTTCGGCTCCCCTGCCAAGGAACTCAAGACAGCCCTGAGACTGGAGGCACACGTAAGAAACCTCCCCTCATACGCCGATAAAATAAAGGAAATGGAAAAACAGATAAATGAACTTAAGGAATTAATCAGAAATATTGAGTCAAAGAGGAATAAATAATGTTAGAGAAACAGAGGACAATCAGCAAGTCTGTCTCAATGTCAGGCACGGGGCTCCATACAGGCACCTCATGCACAATGACATTTATGCCGGCACCTGAGAACTGTGGAATAAAATTCATACGTGTAGACTTAGGCGGAAATCCTGAGATACCGGCTATTGCTGAAAATGTCGTTGATATATCAAGGGGAACAACAATTGGAATAGGAGAAGCCAAGGTTCACACTGTTGAGCACGTTCTGGCTTCAATTGCAGGACTTCAGATTGACAATATAATAATTGAGCTTGACGGCAATGAGCCTCCTATCGGCGATGGAAGCGCCCTGCCTTATGTTAAGATCCTTTTAGAGGCAGGACTGCAGCAGCAGGACGCACCCAAGGATTATCTTATAATTGATGAAACAGTTCAGTACCATAACGAAGAAGGACAGACAGACATAGTAGCCCTACCGCTGGATAATTTCAGGGTAACCGTAATGGTCGACTACCAGAACCCTGCTCTTGGAAGCCAGCACTCGGGACTCTTCGACCTGGAAAAGGAATTTGTCGATGAATTTGCTCCTGCCAGAACATTCAGCTTCCTGAGTGAAATTGAAATGCTGGCCGACCGCGGACTTATTAAAGGCGGTAACCTCGATAATGCAGTTGTAATTGTTGATAAGCAGGTTTCAGAAGGAGAGCTTGAAGAGCTCACAAAGAAAATAGGCCTGGAAGGAAAGATTACTTTAGGAAATACAGGATTCTTAAACGACAAGACTTTACGCTTCAAGAATGAACCGGTCCGCCATAAGCTTCTGGATATGCTTGGCGACCTGGCTTTAATTGGAGCACCTATAAAGGCACAGATACTTGCTGCACGCCCGGGGCACAAGGCTAACGTTGAATTTGCCAAGCAGGTTAGAAAACTTTACCAGCAGAAGAAGCTTGTTAAAAAGTACCAGTTCGTTAAAACCGAGGGAGTGGTTTTTGATGCTGACGCAATTCAGAGAATACTGCCCCACCGCTACCCTTTCCTGCTTGTTGATAAAATAACTCACCTTGAATTTGATAAAAAGGTAATTGGCGTAAAATCAGTGACACAAAATGAGCCTTTCTTCCCGGGCCACTTCCCCGGCAGACCTATTATGCCAGGCGTACTGCAGCTCGAAGCAATGGCACAGACGGGAGGAATTCTTCTTTTGAACGCATTCCTCGACCCTTCTGAAAAACTCGTTTATTTCATGCAGATAAACAACGCCAAATTCAGAAAACCTGTTATTCCAGGCGATCAGCTCGTAATGGAAGTTGAACTTGTAACCAGAAAAAGCAGGACCGCCATTCTTACGGCGAAGGCATACGTGGATAATGTACTGGTGACTGAAGCCGAATTTATGGCCGCAATTATAGACAAAAATGACAACAAAGGAAAATAAGCGCAGCTTGAGGCTGAAAGCCTTAAGGTGCGGAACTGTTAATTAAATAAATTTAACTTATGAATAATATACACCCTACTGCTATTATCAGTAAAAAGGCAAAGCTTGGCGAGGACATTACTGTCGGTCCCGGCGCAATAATTCATGACGACGTGGAAATAGGCAATAACTGCCAGATAGGCCCGTACGCAGTCCTCTACGACGGAGCCAGGATCGGCAACCGTGTTAAGATCCACCAGTCGGCTTCAATTGCACACGTTCCGCAGGACCTGAAATTCGGAGGCGAACCCACGTATTTCTATGTGGGAGACGACACGACGATCCATGAATTTGTAACGCTGCACAGGGGAACACACGAGACCGGGTTTTCCAGAATCGGCAGCAACTGCCTTCTTATGGCTTATTCCCACGTTGCACACGACACCGTGGTTGGCAATAACTGCATACTTGCTAATGGAGTCCAGCTTGCTGGGCACGTTGAAGTTGAGGACTGGGTTATTATTGGCGGCCTTACACCTGTGCACCAGTTCTGCCGCGTCGGTCAGCATGCAATGATCGGAGGAGGCTTCCGTGCTGTACAGGACGTTCCCCCCTTCGTTCTTGCCGGCAGCGAACCTTTAAGATATTCAGGACTTAATGTCATTGGACTCAGGCGCAGGGGCTTCAGCAATGATACTATAGCCGCACTTAAGCAGGTATATAATATTATTTACAACTCCGGACTGACCTTAACTGAGGCAAAACAGAAAGTAAGGGAAGAACTGTGCAGTAACCCTTCAGCCATGACCGTAATTGAATTTTTCGACAAATGCGGCAACAGAGGTTTTATACGCAGATGAAGTGGAACCTACTTGATACAGGTTTTAATACAGGCAGGTTCAATATGGAATTTGATATTGAGCTTGCCCGCAATTGTAAAGATGATGAGGCTTTCTTCAGGCTTTACCGCTGGAAGCCCTACTGCATCTCGCTCGGGGCAAACCAGAAGTTTGAGGATATTGACCTTCAGAAAGCTTCTGAAGGCGGAATTGACGTTGTTAAAAGGCCTACCGGGGGCCGCGCCATTCTGCATGCAGATGAACTGACCTATTCGGTTGTGCTTCCGGCTCGGGCGGGTTTTTCATCCACAGAAATATACAGAAAAGTAAGCCTGGCACTGGTAAGGGCCTTAAGAAGTTTTGACAGGAAGCTTGAAGCGGTTGAACTTGAAAATGTTCAGCCCGACTTTGCAAGCCTACTTAAGGACCCCACGGGAATTGCATGCTTTGCAAGCACGGCTAAAAGCGAGGTAAAATTTAACGGCAAAAAGCTAATCGGAAGCGCCCAGCGCAAGATGGGCCGTTCGATACTGCAGCACGGTTCTTTACTTTGCGGAAATTTTCACTTACAATTAATTGACTTTCTAAATCTGAGCGGTCATGAAATAGAAATCATTAAGGATGATCTTCTTCACAAGACAACCGACCTCAGTTCCATTCTTGGAAGCGGGATCGATTACTCTGTGTTATCCGAAGCCTTAATAAAGGGTTTCGAGAACGAATGGGATGTTGAATTTGTTAAACCAGTCGGAACGGATTTTGAATTATGAGTACACATACAGACTTCAGAAAAATCACCACACAGACATTATTCCTTTCCAAGCAGAAGGGGATAAAAATTGCAGCCTTAACGGCCTATGACTTTATTACGGCCAAGCTTTTAGATCAGGCAGGCATAGACCTCATACTTGTTGGTGATTCACTTAGCAACGTTTTCCAGGGCAATGAAACGACGCTTCCTGTAACGATGGATGAAATGATCTATCATACCAAGGCTGTAAGCAAGGGTGTAGACCGTGCCATGATTGTATGCGACATGCCCTTTATGTCTTATCAGACAAATGTTGATGAGGCCTTCAGAAACGCCGGGCGCATAATGAAAGAAACACCGGCCGGGGGCGTAAAGCTCGAAGGCGGTGAAAGGGTTGCCGAAACAGTAAGAAAGATTACCGAAGCAGGAATTCCCGTCATGGGACATATCGGCCTGACACCGCAGAGCATTCACCAGTTCGGAAGCTACAAGGCCCGCGGAAAGGAAGAAGATGAGGCACAGAAACTCCTGAAGGATGCAAAGGTTCTTGAGGAAGCAGGTGCATTTTCAATTGTGCTCGAGAAAATTCCGGCAGATCTGGCGCAAAAGATCACCGAAAGCGTTTCAATTCCTACTATAGGCATTGGCGCCGGGCTGCACTGCGACGGGCAGATACTTGTAACACCAGACATGCTGGGCCTGAATGTGGACTTTCATCCGCGTTTTGTAAGGCAATATGCCAGCCTGGCTGATGAGATGGTGGGAGCTGTTAAAAATTACGTTAAAGATGTTAAAGAAAAAGGTTTTCCTTCAGAAAGTGAAAGCTATTAGTATTTTGTTTAAGAGTTGTTTTAATTTGAGTCAGAATGGTCATATATGAGAAAGTTATTATATATTTTATTTCTTTTATTTAGTTTTTCAAGTTTAATGCACGCCGAAACTGCTCCGGTAATAGAGTCATTTCTTGATGGTGCCATTATATCTCAGATTTCCGGCGATGCGGCCGATATCTGGGTGGCAACCTACGGCAAAGGTATTTATCATTACTCCGCAAAAGATAAAAGCTGGACTAATTATTCAACATCAGCAGGAAACCTGCAGCAGGATTTCTTTTACTGCATTGCAGTAAATCAGGATTATGTCTGGGCAGGCTGCAGCGACGGGCTTTTTACGCTGGATAAGAAAACCAATACCTGGATGAAAAGAAAATTCGGCAAAGGCGGAGAGCTCGGACAGTGGGTACGCTCAGTTGCATTCGACGCGTCTATAAATACTCTCTGGATCGGACGGTTCAAGTTCCTGACAAAGCTTGAAATACCAAAGCAGAAGTACACCGACTATGATCTTACAATAAACGGAGATGCCAAGACTAATAACATTAAAACCGTTAAAGTAGACGGCGACAGCCTGGTCTGGTTCGGTACCGAGGTGGGAATTCACAAGTACAACAAGAAGTTTGAACTGGAAGATACAAGGGCACTTCAGTTTATTACGAGCAAGGACAGCTATTTTAACGGCGACGGGGATGCTATTTCCCCTGCCGATATACTTTTTGAGACAAAAAATGTCTGGTTCGGACTCGATGAGTTTGTAACCGTTCAGAAACCGAACTTTAATATTGGCGGCGTTTATTTTTACGACAGGAAACTGGAATGGGAACGTTTCGGCAAGTCAAACGGCCTTCAGGCAAACGGAGTATTCTGCCTTGCAAGAACCGGCAACTACATCTGGGCGAGCGTTTACGAATTTAACAAGGCAAACAAGGAACAGGTCGGCCAGGGCGTGGCACTCATAAACCGCAATACAAAGAAGGTGACAAGGATAAGCAAGGATGAACTGAACCTTCGTTCCGATAAGATACTTTCAATGTTCTATGATGGCAATAATATGTGGCTGGGAACTGAGGCCGGACTGCTGAGGGTAAAAATAACAAACGACTTTGCGCTTCTGAAAAAATAAGGAATAAATATTTAGTCTAAGGGCTTTATCCGCCGAGGCAGATAAAGCCCTTTTTAATACCCGCCCCTTTATTGGAGTTTACTTTTTAAAGAAGCTATTCTATTTCAGAAACACTGTTCTGAACGTTCTGAAGGTTTTTCATCAGGTCCTGCATCCTGCCCTTCATAGATGCAAGCTCGCTTGCAAGATCCTCTTTATCAAATGACTGAAGTCCCCTTTCGATTATTTTCTGTTTTGTAATGCTCAGAGAAGAAAGTGATGCGGCTATATTCAGATAATGCTGTGTCAGCCTTTCCAGTTCCCTTAAAATCTCTTTTTCCAATTTGGCACTCCTTAGGTCTTTCGTAACTTATTTGTAAATTCAATTTAATTAGATTCGGAATTAGCGTCACACCAAAATAAGCACCTTTTCGGATACTCACAAAGGATTAATTGCCGCTTGAAAGAGCACTGTGCAATTATGTTTGAAAAAACGATGGTCATAGATAAATTTTTTCACTAATTTTACCCGTGCCCGATCTTCATCATTAAGATTTAAATAAACTAACAGGATATAACTTAATTGAAAAATAAATCCGGGGTATTATGAAATGGATTAAAAGTCCTCAGCAGTATTATTTTAGTTCTGCCTTTACATTACTTTTTCTTGCATGCCTTTTTGCAAACGGAAGTCTAAAGGCTGCCGATAAATTCTTCAGCGCTAAAGACACCCTTTTCTTTGACAACTTTGCCGGAGAATCACTTGACCGCTCCAAATGGAATGTTATTGTTACAGGCTGGACCGTAAACAATGAGCAGCAGGCGTACGTGGATTCCACTTCAGCAATTTACATCGCAAGGGGTGCTGAAGCCGGTGATGCCACAGACGGCGCTGCACTTGTAATTCAGCCTCAGTACAGGCCGGGCTTTAGGACTAAAGAAGGAAAAAAGTTTGATTTCACGTCAGGACGAATTGATACGAAGGGAAAATTTGAATTCATCTGCGGACGGGCCTCAGCCCGCATGAAGCTTCCCGAAGGTTCCGGCTTCTGGCCTGCATTCTGGCTCCTCGGCACCGGGCGCTGGCCTGATACGGGCGAAATTGACATAATGGAAAATGTAGGGGAAGGCGACTGGACGAGCGTGGCACTCCATGGTCCCGGCTATTCAGGCGAAACACCGCTGGTAAACAAGGCTTATTTTACCAAAAGTAACGCCTCAGAGTGGCATGTGTACTCAGTTGACTGGAAGCCCGGGGGGTTTACCTTCACCGTGGATGGAATTACCGTCTACAGGGCAACAAGACCTATGATAGAAAACTACGGCCGGTGGGCTTACGATAATCCCAAATATATAATTCTTAATCTTGCGCTTGGAGGAGCCTACCCGGTTAAGACAAACGGCGTTAAGACCCCATATAACGGAATACCCGAATCCACTGTCAACCTTATAAGAGAAAATAAGGCAAAAGTACTTGTTGACTGGGTTTTGATTACACAGGACAAATAAACTTCCCTTTTTCCCAGGCTTCATTTTTATTCCCGGGGCGGAGCCGGCAAGCCCGCCCCGGAAAATCTTGAAAATCCCATCCTTTCTTCAGTATTGAGCATTCAACAGTAAGCACTTAAAAGAGCGTAAATTCCTTTAAATTTTACGGTTTATTTAAAAAATTATGAATATTTTTATAGTTGGATTTTTGTATGAAATCCTGCTGAATGATTTTCAGCAGGATTCCCTTCCTGAATTGATTTTTAACAAAAACCGGACAAAATAAAATTAAACTGATATTATAAAAAACTGATATTATAAATTTTGAGGAAGTATGGTAACGTTTTCTAAAGAAAGACTTGAAGAGTTAAAGAGGAATTTTGAGGGCAAAAAGATTGCAGTTGTTGGTGATATGATGCTGGACTGTTATTTCTGGGGTGACGTAAAAAGAATATCCCCGGAGGCACCGGTACCCGTAATAGAGATTGACAATGAATTCTACCGTTTCGGTGGAGCAGCAAACGTAGCCTTAAATATACTGAAGCTTGGGGGCATCCCCCTTCCTGTGGGTATTATAGGCTATGACAACCACGGCTCAATATTTACCTCTCTGATGGAAGAGGCAGGTATTGAGGCCAGGGGAATAATTATTGACGACACAAGACCTACCACAGCCAAGACAAGAGTAATTGCACAGAATCAGCATATAGTAAGAATTGATCATGAATGCAAGGACTATATAGGAAAGGAAACAGAAGACAGGATATTTGAATTCTTATCGGGCAGCATAAAAGACATAGACGGAATCATTCTTCAGGATTACAACAAAGGAGTTTTAACACCCCTGCTGATCGAAGAAATTATAAACTTATCAAATAAGAATAACGTTATAATTAATGTTGACCCGAAATTCAATAATTTCTTCGGCTATAAAAATGTAACGGTATTCAAGCCGAACAGAAAAGAAACAGAGGATGCTTTCGGCATAAGGATCAAGACTGAGCAGGACATTCATAATGCCGGCAATATGCTCCTTGAGAGGCTTAATTCAAAATATGTTCTTTTAACTCTCGGTGAACAGGGTATTGCAATCTTTGAAAACGGGCAGAACGAAAGAAGAATTCCAACTAAAGCCAGAAAAGTTGCAGACGTATCCGGAGCCGGCGACACAGTTGTCTCCACGCTTACAGTTGCACTGACCGCAGGAGCCGATATATGCGAAGCTTCATACCTTGCAAATTATGCGGGCGGACTGGTCTGCGAGGAAGTAGGAATAATACCTATTGAAGCAGACAAGCTTTTTGAAGAAGTGGCAAAAGAGCTCCCGCTGTAAGGGGCCTGACTTTTCATCAGGTGAAACTTTTAACAGATCAAAAGGGTAAAAAACATTATATATTCATAAAAAGGTTCGGAATTTAATTGGAAAATAATATTTTAGATAGAATAGAGATGGTTTCCGTACGGAAGAGACTGAAAAGTGAAGGTAGGAAAGTAGTGTTTACAAACGGCTGCTTCGATATACTTCATGCCGGACATGTGGATTACCTCTCAAAAGCCAAAGCGCTTGGCGAC
>JBLNAZ010000044.1:0-8015 GCA_050259615.1 Syntrophomonadaceae bacterium
ACACCCTGGGTTCAATGTTTCGCAAGAGACCGCAGGGGAATGTCAGATGCCTGGCTTGTTCAATTTATAATGAAAAAATAAGATGATGATGCTTAAGTAAATAGTATAGAGAAATGAAAAAAGGCAGAAGCTCTCTTTGTGCTTCTGCCTTTTTTATATCCGTTTTGGAATTCTCAGTTCAAACTGAGATCTATTAATCCTGTGTCTTGGCTCTCAGAGAATCCCAGATCATGTAAGCACAGATGAGTGCAAACATTGTAATGGCTATAAGCTCTGCAGAGTGCGATTCCTGCCATTCAGCATTAACGAAGTTAATATTCCAGAACCTCATCATTGCGCTTACAACACCCATAAGAGCGCCGCCTGCAATAAAGCCCGAGGCAATGAGTGTACCGCGTTCTCTTCTTGCGGTGTTTACTTTCTCATCCTTGCTTCTTGTGGAAACAAAGTGTGAAATAAGTCCGCCTACAAGCAGCGGGGTATTAAGTTCAAGCGGAATATACATTCCAAGTGCAAATGCAAGAGCCGGAACTTTCAGCATGGTAAGTATCAGCGCCATAAAGGCACCTGCTACATAAAGCATCCACGGTGCCGGCTGGTTCGACATGAGCGGCTTTATAACCGCTGCCATTGCATTGGCCTGCGGGGCAACAAGAGCGCCCTCACCCGAAAATCCGTATGTCTGGTTTAATATAAGAATTACCCAGCCCACGGTTGCTGAAGCAACTACTGTTCCCAGAAACTTGAAAGATTCCTGCTTATAAGGCGAGGAGCCCAGCCAGTAGCCTATCTTAAGATCGGTTATAAAACCTCCGGCCATTGAAAGAGCCGTACAGACTGTGCCGCCTATAATTAAAGCCGAGATCATACCGGCTTCTCCTGTAAGACCGACCGAGACTAACACAATGCTCGAGAGTATTAAAGTCATAAGCGTCATGCCGGAAACCGGGTTGGTGCCTACTATTGCAATTGCGTTTGCAGCTACTGTAGTAAACAGGAAGGAAATAATGAGCACAATCAGAAGTCCTACTACAGCATGCGTAAGGTTTGTAACCACGCCCGTCATGAAAAAGATAAAGACCAGGACGGCTGTAACCAGAATTCCTATAACGATAACTGCCATCGGAATATCCCTCTGTGTCCTGAGCTTTGAGGCATGTTCGCCCTTGGCACCGAAAATTTCTTTTACTGCCAGGGAAAAAGCCGAAACAATGATCTTTGAGGAACGGATAATTCCAATTATACCAGCCATTGCAATGCCGCCAATACCGATGTGGCGCACGTAGGTTGAGAATATCTGCTCGGCCGACATGTCCTTAACAAGCAGTGTTACGTTAACACCCAAAGGCTGCGTAAGAGCGCCTCCGATGTATGAAACTATAGGAATAAGAACATACCACGAAACAAATGATCCTGCTGCAATGATTGCGGTATATTTAAGTCCCGTAATGTAGCCAAGTCCCATTACTGCAGCGCCTACGTTCATTCTGAAGACAAGCTTATAGTTGTCTGCCAGCTTCTGGCCAGCTTCAACAACACGGGTTGAGAATACCTCGCTCCACCAGCCGAAAGTGGCAATAATGAAGTCGTAAATACCGCCAATAATACCGCTTACTACTAAAACGAGCGCCTGTCCGCCTCCTTTTTCACCTGCTACCAGGACTTCAGTTGTTGCAGTTGCCTCAGGGAACGGGAATTTCCCGTGCATCTCGCCGACGAAATACTTCCTGAAGGGAATAAGGAAAAGTATACCCAGAAAACCTCCGAAGAGCGAAGCCAGGAAGATCTGCATAAACTGCACGTGCAGATTCAGAATATAAAGAGCGGGAATTGTAAATATTGCGCCTGCAACAATTACGCCTGAACTTGCGCCAATGGACTGTATAATTACATTCTCACCCAGTGCATTTTTACGCCTTGTAGCCGTGGAAAGACCAACAGCAATAATTGCAATTGGAATTGCGGCCTCGAAAACCTGCCCTATTTTAAGCCCAAGGTATGCAGCGGCAGCCGAAAAAATAACTGCCATAACCAGACCCCAGGTAACCGACCAGGGGGTTACTTCCGGATGGACCGCCCTGGGCGACATTACCGGCGTATACTCTTCACCTGGTTTTAACTCTGTATAGGCATTTTCGGGCAATCCGCCGTTTGTAGTGGCAACTTGATCACTCATAAAACAAATACTCCTTCATTACTTGAATAAAAAAGGTAACTCTAACTCTACTTTGTCTGTATCCAAAGATCTTAAATAGACTTTGCCGTATGGCTTTGAATCTGCCGGATAATAATATGCCGGAGGATTAAATGAACATTTCAGCTTCTTTTCAACATTCGGATAGAGCTCAACGCGGCTCTGCTGTCCGTACTGTACAGGAAATTCCACGGGTGAGGAAATTCTTGTAAGTTCCTTTACGTTAACCATAGCATATCCGGCTTTATTTGCAAATGCAGGAATCAGCTCCAGCCTCAGCTTTGTACTGTCGGCCTCACCGAATGTATTTGACACAGTCATTTCCCCGTTCTGGTAATTAAGACCGTCTTTTAATAAAGCCCTGCCCGATTCATCATAAATAATGACGGAGAAATCTGTAAACTTGTTGAAGTCCTCTTTACTAATGGCAAAATCAAATTCTTTTGAGGCTTCATTCTTTCTTATTACAAAGGGATAAACGTATCTGTCCACCCCGTTAAATTCAGCCGTAAACTCTTTCTTAAACCCTAAAAGTCTTCCTGAAAGCTCATACTGCTTTACCTGGCTGAAGGAGTTCATTACGGAAATATTCCTGTCCTTTGTATCGAGCACGATCTCGCGGGCTATGGAGTTAACGCCTGAACATTCAATCTTAAGATTGTAAACTGAAGTCTTTTTTGCCATAAAGTTGCCGTGAACAACGAGCTCATATACGCCGGGCTTCAGGTTTTCGTGATTGGAGGAAAATTCCGCGTCCTTAAGTTCCGAATTCAGAAGCTGCGAGGTATAAATGCTTACGCCGTCAGGATCGAAGAGGCGGTAGACTGTCTGTGCGTAGCTCTTACCTTCGGCACTGATCTTTATATTTACGTTGCCTGTTCCGGCTGGAATATTAATGAAATATCTTTTGTGTCTTCCAGGCTGAAGGCTTTCTTTGTCAAACGACTGTGTGTACTGATTCGCACTGTTAAATTCATAAGGCACAATAACCGTTGCCAGCATATTAAATTCAGGGATGTCTTTGCGTCCGTCTGCAAAAGCCGATATTCTGCCTGTGTAAATTCCGGGTTCTTTCATCTGGCTCTTGTCAAAGCGCACACTGACATAAGCGCCCTGCCCGTTCCTGAAATAAATTTTCTTTTGAACCGGAATAAGCCATGTGGAACTGCTTTCAAGGTTGAATATGCTGTAAAACTTCCTGCCCTGGCCTGCATTTACCCTTGAAATATTATACCTGAAAGTATCGCCGTCCTTAATTATGGAGCCGTCACGGAAATAAAGGTTCTGAGCCCTGTCGTTAAACATGCTGGGAACATAAGCCGTAACGTTAAAGTCTTCAGTATCCTCATAATCCTTATTTTTTATCATTTTCTCCAGAACTGCGTAGGCATTTTCCACGTTAATATAACCGGCGCCTTCATCAAGCGGGTTATAGCCATTCATATGCACTGCGCCCGATCTTACTGCGCGGAAGAGCACCTGGGAAGGTATTTTAAGTCCCGGGTATTCCTGGCTTACGGCGCTTAAAAGAAGCGACATTACGCCCGTTGTATATGGAGAAGCCATGCTGGTGCCCCACATGCGGTCGCTCGAGCTCCAGTTAGGCACAGTTGAAACGCAAGCACCGGGTGAAACAACGTCGGGCTTGGAAACCTCCCCGCCGCGGGCGCTGAAGTGAAGAATTATGTCTTCATCTATTGATGCGCCGTAAACATCGCGCCCGACTTCCTTTGTAAGCACTGCACCCGAAGAAAAAACATACTTTGAGGATGCCGGAAGCCCTGAGCTGGAAATTCCGGGACCGTTATTGCCGTTGGAAGTACAGACATAAAGATACGGGTTCTTTCTTAAGAGGTCCTGCAGGAATAGTTCCATATCTGCATTTCCCTCAATAACACTTCCTATACCGAAGCTCATGTTGATTATGCAGGGCTCTTTCCAGACCCTGGAGACTGAATCGGCATAGAGGTAGGCTCTTTTCATGCTTTCTGTCACCGTAGCTCCGCCCGACATTGTATTCTGCCCGATCTTGAGGCCGACAATATTTGAACCCGGGGCAACGCCGTTGAAGTGTTTCTCGCGCCCGATCATATATCCCGATGCGATGCCGGAAACGTGTGTGCCGTGGGCGCCGTCGTCATAAAAGACACTGATTGTTTTATTTTCAGGAAAAATGTTGAAAGCAAATGTAAAGTACGGAAGCTTGTCCGGAACCTGGATCTGGAAAGTATCAAACTTTTCGCGGTAGCTCCTCATCGGTTTTTCATCGCCCAGGCTGCCGTCGCAGTTTGTATCAAAATAAGCAGCCCAGAATTCCTCGCCGTTAAGTGAGGTCTTAAAGGTGACAACAATAAAATTATCGTTTGTTTTGCCGTTTCCGTTCAGATCCCTGACGCCCGAGTTTGAATTCTTGAATCTCTCCTCGTCAAAGTTACCTATATAATACCTGCCGTCGGAAGGCTTTAACTCAAGTTTATCTATACCTTTTATTGAAAGCTTATGCTCGCTATTTATGAGACAAAGAGAACCATCTTCATTTTCCGTCTTCTGTGCGTCATAGATCTTTACATCGCCCTGTCCTGTAAAATCTCTAACATCAATTACCTTCGGTTTTCCGTCAGGAGTAGCCCTAAGGCCGTCAATTCCCATATCGACGCCCGTATCGAGCACAAAAACTACAGTTCCGCGTCCGTCATATTTCGGGTGAGACAAAAGAAAATTCTCAACGCCTGTCGGTTTCAGCGACAGAAATGTTTGTGAAGTATCCTGTGCATTCAGCGGATGCACTAAGAGTAAAACAGCGGGTAAAAGGTTTCTAAGTTTCATAATTGTAATTAATTAGTCAGTTTTTTTAATTCGAAAAGTTAAGTAAATAAGACCTGAAAGAAAAGAATTAAATGGAGTCGCTTCAAGATTTTTACAGCCTGTAGAAAGCCTCATTAAGGGGTCAATATAACCCATGGATTTTGGGGATTCAAATCCCGCAAGGGATTTCATGTTTGCAGCCCAGGGTTCCCCTGGAACCCCGGGTTAAATAACAAAATAAATAACGAACCCGCCCCTATTTATTCGTCAGGTACGAAACGGCATACTCCAATATCGCGTCTTTCCCTGCATTATAATCCGCTTCACTGATCCCAACGGGAATTGCGGGAGCAAGGCCCTTACCCTCAAATACCTCCATATCTGCCGTGTACTGTATCCACCTCGAAAGCCTGTAGCTCCAGCCGTTCGGGAGCTGAAGCGTAATAGGGTTGCCAGAACCTCCGCCTGTAGTATCCCCTATTGTCACCACATTCGGAAGCACCCTCAGCATCAGTATCGTGCCTTCGGCAGAGCTGAAGCAGTGCCTGTTTGTAAGAAGTGCAACCGGTTTAAGATACTGCTGTTTTCCGTCAGGCTGTACTGTGGAAGGCTCGGCCTGCGTAAAATCGGCGTGCCTGGGTCCGCTCCTCCAGCTGATATGGCTGTAGGTCCTCTGCCGGTCGCAAAAACGGCTTGCAACAATCATCCCCAGTCCGTCGCTTCCTCCGCCGTTATTCCTGATATCTATTACAATCCCCTTTGTATTTTTCAGTGAATCTATTATCCGGTCAATTGCAAGTGTCCAGTCGTCATTGTTTCCCATAAGGTTGGGGCCAATATAAATATATCCTATGTTGTCATTAATTTTGCCGTAGCGCAGGTATCCATTTGCCAGGGTGCCGTAATCGCTGGAAAGATATTTTGTAACCGCTTCTTTAGAGATAAAATTTGCGGGGTACTTTGTGTACCAGCCAGAATATGCAAAAGTGCCGTGAGGGGTATACAGGTTGACGTGCCCGTCTTTAAAAATATTAAGCATGGAGGACATGATTTGGAACAGTTCGGCATCGGTTGTGTTTTTTTTCACCTGGGGCCTGTATACAGAATAAACTGAATCCCAGTTGATTTTCTTAACCTCAAAGAATGAATACCTTGTATCAAACTCCTTCCAAATCGTTTCAAAGTTAACCTCCGGTGAAAAGTCCGGCGTAAAGGAGGCAAACGTCACTACCAGAAGCCTCGGCTGATCTGGGAACGTGAACATCATTCTAAGCTGCAATACGGTTTCTGTCAGCTCCTCAATATAAACTGCAATAGGTGATTCAAAAGAACTGCTATGAATAAGTATTTTTGATTCACTCTCGGTAAACTCCCATGTGCCGCCTATGCTTGCAGAAGAAAATGTTCCATCTGTATTAAATGCAACATATCCCATCGGCATCTGCAGAGTTATGTCAACCGGGGCACCGGGACTTGAGCCAACGTCCAGAGCCTTGGTTATCTGCCATGAGGTCCTTGTCAGAAGTCTGCGCGTCGGGGATATGGGTTCAACCGGATCGTCTTTTTTACAGCCGGAGGCAATAAATAAAAGTATTATTAGAAAAGCTGCAAGTTTCCTGTAGAGGGCAGGGGCGTCCGCGTAGTTCATTTTATATCCTAATTGCTTAAAAGAATTCTTATGGATTCTAAAAGAACAAAGAGCATATACAAATTAATACTCGGAAATTCAAATTGCAACGGGTATTATCAAAGCGTATGCCCGGCAGGTGAATCAAAAACCAAAGGCTGGTTATATTCAGCAGGGAATGGGGAATGCAAGTGTTATTGTTGTGCCTTCATTTAAGATGCTGTCGACAGTCAGTTCGCCGCCCATCATTTTTGTGAGGTTGTAGGCTATGGTAAGCCCCAGTCCGGCCCCTTCAAACTGGCGCTTGTGTCCTTCGTCTTCCTGTGTGAAAGCTTCAAACATGCGGGCCAGGTTTTCTTTTTTGATGCCGATTCCGGTATCTGAAATAATAATTTTGCCGTAACTGCCTTCCATCCTGGAACTGACGCACACACGGCCCCGCGCCTCTGTATATTTTATGGCATTATCCACCAGGGCCGAAACAATTTTTTCAAGCTTGCGGCTGTCGGCGTTAATCGAAAGGTTCTCGTCTTCAATATCCAGGTCGAAGGCCAGCGTCTTCTCAACGGCCGCATTCATCTGCTCCTGGTAGACTGCCCTTAATATTTCACTCAGCCTCGTCCTTCCGATCTCAAATTCCGTCTCGCCCGACTGTATTAAAGAGACTTCAAGAATATTGTCCACCAGTTTAAGAAGCCTGTTATAGCCTTCTTTCAGGTAAGGAAACAGCTCGGCTGCCGAGGCAAGATTTCCGGAATTCACGTCATCTTCAATCAGTTCGGAGTAGCCCACAATTGCATTTAACGGCGTCCTGATCTCATGCGACATGTTAGCCAGAAACGAGCTTTTAAGCTTGTTTATGTGGGTTTCCTTCTGGTATGCTTTCCTCAGGCGTTCTTCGTTTAAGAGCTGCTCGGTAATATCCTTCAGACTTATAATAAAAATCCTCTGCGACTCGTAATGATCCTCGGTAAATGTAATTGAACCCAGATATTCCCTGTCCAGCACATAGTTTTTATACCTGAATTCATGAAAATCATCCTTTGTCCTTAAGAGAACATTTATTGCCTGTGTAAGCACCATCAGAAAGTGCTCGTCCAAGACCTCTTCGATCTTCTTTTCGAGCACACTTTCCCTTTTAATTGAGAAAGTCTCGTAAAAGTTGTCATTTGCATTCTCAAAAAACAGCGATTCTTTTTCATTACGTACTATGAGAAGAAGATCCGAAATATTATTTATTATCAGCTTTTGTCTTTCTTCAGAGCGCTTAATAATGCGGTTTTTGAGGATATAGTTGGTTATATCATTTGCAGTTACAATAAAGTTTACCGGCTCCGATTCCTCTTTTTGGACCGGAGTTATTGTAATTTCCTTGTACCAGATGGATCC
>JBLNAZ010000045.1:0-5402 GCA_050259615.1 Syntrophomonadaceae bacterium
CACCCGCCAGCAGTGCTGTTCTTTTTATAAATTCCCGTCTTGTGGTCATAAAGCTAAATATCTGCTTAATAAATAAAATTCCCAAATGGGTTTAGGTCAAATATTATGCCTGTTAAAATAAGTACGGGAACACCGGTGTGCTTACCGAATTATAAGGTTTTATAAAAATCCGGATATTAAAGGCTTATTATTTTAATAAGCGGTATTATTAAATTGATAATTCCCGCTCTTATGAGCCTTTTTATGCCTCCGGGACAGTCTGCGCGCCCACGGGCAGCTCTCCAGGCTAATTAATTTCGTGCATTTTACGATTATACGTGGAAAGTTAACAAATTTACTTAAATTTGTGGACCGATTTTCCGGTTTGGTAATGCTTAATCCATAGTTTAATAATGTATATCAATAAAGAATTACTTTAGTGAAGTTTGAAAAGCTGTTTTATGTAATAATTAGCGCCGTTCTGGTGATTGCTTTTATTCTTATTGGCTACGTTTCATCTCCGCTTATTTTTCAGGCTCACGATGCTTCGCAGGCTAAGAAGATCTATTATGTGGACCATATATCCCCTGCGCTGCAGAAAGTAATAAACAAATTTAACGAAAAGTACAAAAGTCAGATTGAAGTAGTGCCCATTAACCTCCCTTTTGAGAAATTCAGCACTAATGAGCGCAAGGAGCTTCTGACACGGTTCTTACGCAGTAAAAGCGACAGAATAGATATATTTGCAGTTGATCAGATCTGGGTTCCCCGCTTTGTCAAATGGGGTATCCCGCTGGAGAAGTATGTCCCTTTGCAGCAGAGGGAAAACCTCCTGAAGTACGCCATGCAGTCGTGCTACTATAATAATGAACTTATTGCAGTTCCATTATATATAGATATAGCACTGATGTATTACAGGGATGACCTCTTAAGGAAACTTCCCGGTTATAAAGAAATTACGGCCAAACTTAAAAACTCCATCACATGGGACGATTTTATTTCACTGAAAAGTAAGATCCCCGGTGAGGCAAAACCCTACTTCGTTTTTCAGGCCGATGACTATGAGGGACTTATCTGCAGCTTTATGGAAATGCTTGCCGGGCAGGGAGGCTCAATTGTCTCTGGCGACTCCATTAAATTAAATACTCCCGAGGCCGTAAAATCTGCACAGCTTCTGACCGACCTGGTCAATAAATACCGCATTTCTCCCCCGGAAGTATCTAATCTGAAAGAAAACCCGAGCTACAGATACTTTATTGATAACAACTGCATGTTTTTGCGCGGCTGGCCGGGGTTTTTAAGGGACTTTAAGAACGAACCCGGCAGTCAGTATATTTACAGCAGCCTTAAAACTGCCCCTACTCCGCACTTTGCAGGGCATAAACCTGTCTCTGTTTACGGAGGCTGGAATCTTATGATATCCAAATACTCCTCCAGAATACCCGAATCCGTGACCTTTATTAACTACCTTATGAGCCCCGAGGCGCAGAAGATGCTTTATGAGGAGGGAGGATACCTGCCCATAAATACAAAATTGTACGGCGATAAGGCTTTTATAAAGTCTCACCAGGAACTCAGCGATTACAGGAAAATGCTGGACAAGGGAATTTACAGGCCTTTTCTGGAGCATTATACCAGCATCTCCGATATTCTTTCTTTTTACCTGAACCTGGCAATAGAGAATAAAATGCCCGTTGAGGAGGCCCTTAATAAGGCAACTGAAAAAATTAATTCGAAAAGCATTCTGCTCAAGTGATGAAATATGAGTAAAGTAAAACTACTGGAAAAATTTAGGGAATACCATTTTGAATTCAGGCACCTGACGGTGCTCTTTATCATACTGTTTGCTTTTCAGCTTCTTCTGTCGTTTATTAATAAATCTTCAATCAGCGGCTTTCTGTCCAATACACAGAAATGGTATCAGAAAGATTCGGCTGAAAAACTGGCAAATCTTACTACTACTTCTTTTGAACTGCTCCTGGAAAGCATCAACCCGAAAGAAAACCTTGATGAGGATGAGATCGGCAGAATTACACAGTCTTTTGACATTATCTTCAGCCAGCAGGTCCTGCAGCACAATATTGAAGAAATCTGCGTAATTGTAAATAAGGGGAAAAATGCCTATGCTATTGACGACGGAAAGGTGCTCTTCGCCTTCCTGTTTAAGAATTCTGTCCCTCCGTCTTCAAAAACTCTGCACAAACAGGCGCTTGCAATGTACGAAAGCGCAAAAGTGGAGCTGATTTCAAAAGAACAGATCTACAGCACTGTAACCGACAAGCAGACTTTCAATACATTTGTGCCGTTTGTCTTAAGGGGCGAAGTAATAGGCGTCTTATATATAAAGAATACTCCCGATTTTTCCCTTATTACAAACCAGGTTATCTCCAGCTTCGACGAGACGTCTGTAATTTACCTTTCCCTTATACTGCTCGGCCTTCTGGCCATGTACTTTATATCTTCATATACAGTGAGGGAAAGGGACGAAGCCCAGAAGCTCCTCTTCGAGTCGCATGAAACGAACCTTAAGAAACAGATCAACTACGAAAAAGAGCTCCTTTTTACAAAAAGAATTTACCATACGCACCATAAGGCCGAAAAGGTAATGGGCTTTATTAAGGACGACCTCAGGCAGCTATCCCCCGATAATACAAACGACATAAAGTACAGGGTGTCCAAGTATTCAAATTTTGTCTCCAGAGTGATTTATGATATGAAATGGTACGACCCCCCGGTGCAGACTATTAGAAACCAGATCTTTCATACAAACTTAAATGAAGTTGTAAGGTTTATTGTGGATAATATATTCCTCCGGATTTCAACGCGCTCAAACGCATTCGCTTTTAAGCTGGACCTGGAGGAGAACCTGCCCGTTGTACAGATAAATGAGTTTGTAGTCTGGGAGATTCTTGAACCGCTCATGCAGAACTCCATTGAGCACGGGGGAAGTGAGTTTGTTGAAATTACAGTCCGTACACGCCACTGCAGAGAAACGAAGAAAATTACGCTCGAAATCTCAGATAACGGCCATGGGATACGCCCCGACCTTCTGGAGGTAAATAAACAGGGTGTTAAAAAGTTATTCCAGGAAAATGTTACCAGCAAAGTCTCGGAACTCCAGAATTCCGGCTACGGATGCTATATAGCTTACGAAATGTCTAAGCGCTGCGGCTGGGAAATAGACGCCGAAAACCTCGAAAAAGGATGCCGGTTTGTTATTACCATAAAAGCTTAAAATAGTTAATTACACGGCTTCACCGGATATATATATAAGATACTTTAATCGGGAAAAATTCACATGCTCTCTAATTCTTTGATTCGTGTTCTGCTCATAGAAGACGAGGATTTTGACGTCCGCAGGGTACAAAATACACTGAAACCTTTTGAGGAAAAGATCTATATCTCTAAAATTGTCTCAAACGGCAAGGATGCTCTTGAAATACTGCACGACAAAAAGGAAAAATACCACGTCGTTATAATGGATTTTCAGATAGCCGGCGGGCTCATGGGCGAATCCCTGATCCAGAAAATCAAGGAAATTGACTCCTCAATTCAGATCATTGTTATTACTAAAATGACAGTCAACCTGACCGACTTTAACTTTGCAAACAGGCTTCTCAAAGCAGGAGCATTCTGGTACTGCACGAAATACCCGGGCGATATTGAGGAATATATCTACCAGCCTACCGATTTTGTAATCAGCATTTTTAATGCTTTTGAAAAGTGCCTCCTGGAAAGGGAAAGAGATAAGTCAAATCTTAAATTCAAAAGAACTATTGAAGACATACTGAACCAGAAAAAGATTATTGGCGAATCCGTCCTGATGACCCGCCTTAAGGATGATGTCTTAAAATATTCGCAAAGCAACGTAAATATACTCATCAAAGGGGCTTCCGGTACCGGCAAGGAAATCATTGCCTTTAACCTCCACTATAACAGCTCCCGCCGCTTTGAGAATTTTGTGCCCATTAACTGCGGTAGCCTTCCTAATGACCTCATTGAAAGTGAACTTTTCGGCTATGAAAAAGGCGCTTTTACAGGCGCAGATAAGAAAAAACCGGGACTTTTTGAAATTGCCAATAACGGAACCGTATTCCTGGATGAAATTACAGAACTCCCTCTTTCAGCACAGGTCAAACTCTTAAGAGTAATTCAGGAAGGAGAGCTCGAAAAACTGGGAAGAACGGAAAAAATCAAGGTCAATGTCAGGATTATAGCCGCAACAAACCGCAATATTGAAGAAGAGGTGAGGGCTAAAAGGTTCAGGGAGGATCTTTACTACAGACTTAATGTGGTGCCTATTTCAGTGCCCCCGCTTAAACAGAGAAAAAGCGATATTCCGCTGCTTATTGAGCATTTTATGAATAAGATGAGCATCGAGATGGCAAAGGAAAAACCCATTATAGACCAGAGCGCATGGGAAATACTCATTGATTACGACTGGCCTGGAAATATCAGAGAACTCATCAATGTTGTACAGAGATTTTTCTTCAACGATGAAAAACATATAACCTACATCCAGGCAAAACTTGTAATCGGGAATTTCGACCTCCATAGCCAGAGTGCCGGAGGCACCTCCGGAATTGAATTTTTTACCGAGGATGAGGTCGTTCCCTTAAAGCAGATGGAAAAAATGGTGCGCGAGAAGTATTTTAAGTTCGTAAGGGAAAATTCATCCTCCGATACCGAGGCAGCTAAAAAACTGGGGCTTGCTCCTCCTAACTACTACAGGATGGCTAAAGAGCTCGGCCTGAAATAAAGCTGATTCCATGTAAACTAAAATTAAGCCGCAGAAGGCTCAGCCTTCCTGCGGTTTTATTATTTTAATAAAAACCTTTTCTTACTTTAATAAGCCTCACCCCTTTACTTCAGCAGAAAAGCTTAAAAACCAATTTAATGCCGTAAGTCTCCCTCTTTCCATGCGTTTCTTTTCTGGTACTATTCTTGCCCATATATCTTTGGAAATACCGGAATTTGAGAAATTTTAACGGAAAAATGTTAATGAAAAAGCTTTGGCTGCTATGTACTGTAATTTGTTTGTTATTATTGACTGCTGATTTTACACTTGCCCAGACGGCAGCACTTGAAGCAACAATGTCACTGGTAAAGATAGACGGCGTAACTGTCCCTTTTCAGAACTCAATGCCCGTTCCCTCTTTTGAAAAACAGAACCGGATGACTATAAATCTCGCAGGAACATGGAAAAAACAAAGATTTACACCTTCGGTTTACAATTCACTGAATAAAAGGGATGCTGCTGGCTATAACAATATTGTCTCGGAAGCTTTGAACCGCTTTAAGACGGATTATGACGACAGCGCCTGGCCCGGTAAAAATATCCCTTCTGTGGAAAATACCATGAACCCCTATCCCGCTCTTCCTGAAAACTACGAAAAAGGGGTCTGGTACAGGTATAAATTTAC
>JBLNAZ010000046.1:0-94498 GCA_050259615.1 Syntrophomonadaceae bacterium
TTTACTCCGCTTTCAAGGCAGACAGTGCTGGATTCTCTTCTTATCAAGGGAATTGTGGTAAATGCAATCGGGACAGCAGACTACAAGTCTTCCTTCTACGATCCAATTATTAACCCTACGGTCGGAAACTACTACAATATAACGGGAAACTTCAGGGATATCCTTCTCGATATCTCACGCATGAAGGCAAATTACAAGTACTTAATTACTTACCGCTCAGCTGCACCTGCAGGAAATAATACTGTTAAGCTCCAGGTGAGGTTCGCAGGACTCGGAGGCCAGACGGAAGTGAACTACACAACAGCCAGCAGCAGTATAGCTGAAAAACATCTTTCTTTCTATCCAAACCCCTTTAACCCCGAAATTACTTTCCAGGTTAAGAAAGGGGAATTCGTGAAGGGAAAAATAAAAATATTTAACGTGCTCGGTCAGAAGGTAAAGGAATTTGAGCTTACGGAAAGCAATCTGCAGAAAATAGTATGGAATGCCAGAAACGACCGCGGCGATATGGTCGGTGCAGGATTCTACTTCGCGGAGCTTACGCTTACCGACCTCAGTAAGAACAGCTTCATGGAAACCGCAAAAATTCTATACTTAAAGTAGTGGAGGACCAAGTGTTAAAAATAAAATTACTAGCAGCTTTATTTCTTTTATTGAGCTTTTCAGTCTGCAACGCCACGGGCCTTATGATGCCCGTTTCAAAAAATTATCCCAAAGATTTCTTAAGACTGAAATCTACCGAGGTAACTGTAAATATTCACGGCTTAGTGGCTGAGACTATTGTGCTTCAGCAGTTTGAAAACGAATGGGACGATTCTACAGATGCCGTTTATTCCTTTCCGCTTCCTGCCGATGCCCGCGCAACAGAGTTCATATACTGGTACAATGATAAGCCTTACAGGGCAGTGCTGAAGGTTAAAGAGCAGAGCACAAATCCCGGAACAGGCGAGGGAGGTGTTGCTGCGCTGGTTAACAGCTATATAGGAAGAAACGGAATTAAAATACAATTAAAGGGAATTAAGGCCCATTCAGTTCAGACTATACGCCTGCATTATGTAAGCCTGCTGGATTACTACCAGGGCAGGAGCACTTACACATTTCCCTTAAATACAAGCGACTTTGTTCCTTACCCGCTGGATTATGCTAAGTTTAATGTTAATGTGGTTTCAGCTACTCCCATTACAAAGTTTGAAGTTCCTTCATTTACCGATTATAAAACTGCAAAGTCCGGTGAAAATGAGCTGAGCGTTGAAATCCTGAAATCGAAGTTTTACGTGGATAAGAATTTTCAGTTTTCATATGACACAGACATATCAAAGCTTGGCGTTGATTTCTATTCCATAGGCTCAAGAGATACAACAGGTGGTCACTTTGCCTTATTCCTCCGCCCGCAGAACAGTGCCGTTCAGGACAGCATACTGAGAAAATGTGTTGTTTTTCTTCTTTCAAGAAACAGCAATATGAATGGAACAAGCCTTGATGCAAGTAAAAGCGCTATATCAAAATCCCTTGACCACCTTACATCCAATGATTATTTCAACATCGTTACATACGACTACGCTGTCAGCGCATGGAAGACACAGCCTGTTGAGGCTACGGTGGATAACATTACCAATGCCAGGAGCTATCTTAACACTATAAATACTTCTTGGGGAAGCGACCTTGAGCAGGGAGTAAAACAGTGCCTCAGCCAGCTTAATGATACAACTTTTGTTAATTATAAGTTTAGCAGGTCTCTGCTCATTTTCACCGAAAGCGGGTCGAACCTCGATCCCAGGGAAATTGAAAAGCTTAACACAAATAAGGCGGGTATTTTCCCTATTGGCCTTGGAGATAACTTAAACAGGGCACGGCTTGAAATGGCGGCAGGCTTAAATTACGGCTTTGTTACCTATATCGGCTCTGAGGATAACGCTGAAGCGAAGATGATGAGGGTTTTTAACCAGATAAGCCAGCCTCTGCTTAAAGACGTGGCATTTGAATATGGAAGAGTGGATATTTCTAATGTGGTTCCTGCCAGGATACCGGTTACCTTTGCCGGCTCAAGCTTCTTCCTTGCAGGGCGCTATAAGAATTCTGGCGTCTCTCCGCTTGGCATCGCCGGGTATTCAACGAAAGGCACAACAGCCTACAATTTCCGTCTCGACTTCTCAGCTGATACGCTCAATAACCGGTTTGCCGAAAGCCTCTGGGCAAAGGAAATGATTGACCAGCTGGAAAGACAGATTGAGGTCTACGGCGAATCGGGAACTCTTAAGCAGGATCTGATTAATCTGAGCCTGAAGTATAACATACGCTGCCGCTATACGGCCTATATAGCCGACTACAAAACGCCGGCTACAGATGTCAGGGCTGAAAAGAACGTTTTACAGCCGCAGTCCTTTATTGCAGGCAACTACCCAAATCCTTTTAATCCGGCAACAAAGATAAGGCTTTATCTTAGTGACGCCTCGAGGGGTAAAATTAAATTTGTGAGAATATACAACCTTCTAGGACAGCTGGTTGCAGTTATTGACATTACGGGACTTAACACCGGATGGAATGAAGTTTACTTTAACGGTCGTGACCTCTATGGAAGCTACCTCCCCAGCGGAATCTACTTTGTCCGCCTGCAGATAGGAGAAGAAGTTGTAAGTACCTTCAGGATCAACCTGATTAAATAGGAAAATCCAAATTCAGGTACATGTCTTAAATGGCATGTACCTGATAACTATTCCTCTAAAAGCCACTCCTCGGCCAGATCATCCTTAATTCCTGCAATAAACCTTGAAGGCTTGGAGAACGTCATTCCTTTTTCCCTGTCAAAAATGCTCATGGGGTAGGAAATATAAAGGTTCTGCCTGGCTCTTGTGGATGCCACGTACATGAGTCTCCTTTCTTCTTCCAGAGCTTCAAAGTTGTCGAAGGACTGTCCGCTCGGGAAGAAACCCTCCATGGCGTGAATTATAAATAGTGAATGCCACTCGAGCCCCTTTGCTGAATGGATGGTGGAAAGTGTTACATATTCATCCTCTCTGCTCCCGGCATCAATATCCACAACGCTGTCGCGCGGAGGATCTAAGGCCATATCGGCAAGCAGTGAATCAAGTGTCTTATAGTTTTCCGTTATATTGAGAAGTATATCAAGATCTTTCTTTCTTTTGTTAAAGTCATCGTACTTTCCCTTGAAAAGAGGGTGGTAATAATCCAGCACCAGTTCGGCTTTTTCAGTAGGAGAGCTTTCCTTTGTATGGATCTTATTCAGCAGAATAAAAAGGTTCAGGATCCTGTCGTTGTATTTTTTTGGAACAACCGCCTCGGGATTGGAACTGATACTTAGGCGCGAGACAGAAATCTCGTCCAGTATTTTCTGTGCGGTCTTGGGACCTATGCCTTCATGAAGCATCAGTACCCTGAGCCAGCTTACAAGGTCCTTGGGGTTAGCTGCAATTCTTAAAAATGCCAGTACATCCTTAACGTGAGCGGTTTCAATAAATTTCATGCCGCCCACTTTAATAAACGGTATATCTGCCTTATTAAGCTCAATTTCCAGGTCAAATGATGAATAAGAAGACCTGAAAAGCACTGCTATCTCCTTTAAGGGAACACCTTCTTCTCTGAGTTCAAGTATCCTGTTAACTACAAAGCGGCTCTGCATGTTTTCTGTGGTAGCTGAAATTATTGCCGGCAGCTCGCCCCCGGTTTTCCTGGTATAAAGAAACTTCGGGTACTTTTCAACTGCCGCTTCAATTATATAATTGGCAAAATTCAGTATTTCCTGCGTGGATCGGTAATTCTCTTCAAGCTTTATTATTTTTACATCCTGAAAGAGCTGCGGAAACTCCATAATGTTCTTAAAATCCGCTCCCCTGAAGGAATAGATTGACTGTGAATCGTCCCCGACAACCATTACGTTGTTGTTGTAATATGCCAGACCCCGTACAATTTCAGCCTGGATTTTGTTTGTATCCTGGTATTCATCCACCATTACATACTTTATTCCTGAAAGAAAGGATTTTGCCGCCGGGCTCCTTTCATTTAAGAAGCGGTTCAAATATACTAACAGGTCGTCATAATCGAGAAGGTTGTTATTCTGTTTATAAGCCGCATAAACCTTCTGAATTTCCAGTATAACGTCACAAAACTCAAAAAAATGGGGATATTCGGCCTCCAGGATCTCCTCTACGGGTATCCCGGTGTTAACGCTGAAGGAGAAGATCTTGTAAATTGTCTGTTTTGTCGGGAATCTCTTCTTGACTGCTGCCAGATTAAGCCTGGAACGGATGAGATTTACCACGTCTTCACTGTCCCCCTGGTCGAGTATCGTAAAACCCGGGTCAATTCCAACGGCCTTTCCGTATTTCCTGAGAATGATATTGGCAAAGGAGTGGAAAGTACCCCCGTTAATTTTTGAGCACCTGTTGTCCAGCAGGAGGGCCGCCCTGTTCATCATTTCATTGGCAGCTTTTCTTGTAAAGGTAAGCAGAAGTATGGATTTAGGATCCACCCCTGTTTCCACCAGACGTGCTACCCTGTAGACGAGCGTGCGTGTTTTACCTGTTCCTGCCCCGGCAATAACCAGGTATGCACCCTCGGTTGAGGAAACCGCATCGAATTGTGTGGCGTTTAACTCTGTTTTATAGTTAATTTGAAAACGGGATTCGTCAATTTCTGTTTTTTGGATCTCCTGGAACCCGATCCTCTTAAGCTGATACTTTTTGACCATCTTTCACTTTTTCTTGGTTTTTGGCTGATATGTAAGCTAAAAAACGCATTTTTTTCAATAATTGAAACAAAATTTAACAATCCGCAATATAAGTAATTATATCTTAATTCCGATAGAGGCTTCTTTAGGAACGGGGGATTAATAAGCCATTTTTTTTATTTGAAATTAACAGGATATTTACCTTTAGCAGCTGTTATTATACAGCTCCCGAGAAATCTTTTTCCTTCTCTGAGCGGGCGCTGTTATCGATATAATTTAAATCAAAGGAAACTAAAATTAAATTATATTGTTATGTACTATACAACACAAATCAGGTAAAACAGTTCATCATGCGGGGTTTATACTTGATTGGGGGGTATACAATTTATATATTATAGTTAAGAGTAATCCTAAAAATACGCATAAGAAATGAGGGAATTATATGGACGGAAACTTCTCAGAAAGAGTGCAAGACGTAATCCGCTTGAGCCGTGAAGAAGCTTTGAGATTGGGGCACGACTATATTGGGACTGAACATCTGCTCCTCGGCATCATAAGAGAAGGACAGGGTATGGCCGTAAGGATTTTGAGAAACCTGGACTGCGATCTTGTAAAGCTGAAAAAGGCAATTGAGGATACAGTAAGAACTTCCGGCGGAACACTTACTATTGGCAATATTCCCTTGACTAAGCAGGCAGAAAAAGTACTTAAAATTACACAAATAGAATCTAAAATCTACAAATCGGATGTAATTGGCACTGAACATATTTTACTTTCTCTGCTTAGAGATGAAGACAATATTGCTACACAGATATTGCACCAGTTTAATGTGACTTACGAAAATGCCAGAGCTGAATTAAATAATATTTTAAGCAGCAAAAATCCTAAGGAACCCGGGTCAACTCCTCCTCCTTCCGAAAAGAAGGTCGAAAGGACAAAAACTCCTGTACTCGATAACTTCGGACGCGACCTGACAAAACTGGCAATTGAAGATAAACTTGATCCCGTAATCGGAAGGGAACGTGAAATTGAACGCGTGGCCCAGATCTTAAGCCGCAGAAAAAAGAACAACCCGGTTCTCATCGGTGAGCCCGGCGTTGGTAAAACTGCTATTGCTGAAGGCCTGGCCCTGAGAATAGTTCAAAGAAAGGTGCCCAGAATTCTGCAGGATAAAAGAGTTGTAACTCTCGATATTGCAGGCCTGGTTGCCGGTACAAAATACCGCGGTCAGTTTGAAGAAAGAATGAAAGCTCTTATGACAGAGCTCGAAAAAGCAGTTGATGTTATCCTCTTTATTGATGAGCTGCATACAATTGTGGGCGCCGGCGGCGCTTCTGGTTCACTGGACGCTTCAAATATGTTCAAGCCGGCTTTGGCCCGCGGAGATATTCAGTGCATCGGGGCTACTACGCTCGACGAATACAGGAAATATATTGAAACCGATGGAGCTTTAGACAGAAGATTCCAGAAGGTTATGGTCGATCCCCCTACAGTGGATGAAACAATACAGATACTGACCAATATCAAAATTAAATACGAAGAGCATCACCACGTGCGCTATTCAGATAAGGCAATTGACTCGGCAGTAAGACTGAGCGACCGCTACATCACTGACCGTTATCTGCCTGATAAGGCTATAGACGTGCTCGACGAGGCAGGCAGCCGTGTCCATATGGGCAACTATTCGGTTTCTGAAGAGATCCTGACGCTTGAAGAGGAAATCGAAAAAGTAAGACAGGAAAAAGTTAAAGTGGTTAAAAGACAGGACTACGAGGAAGCAGCCCGTTTGAGGGACAGGGAACGCAACCTGCAGTCTGACCTTGAAATAGCAAAGAGAGAATGGGAAGCTAAAACCCAGGACCTGGTCTATGACGTAAGCGAAGACGATATTGCAACCGTGGTTTCAATGATGACCGGCATCCCTGTAACACGTGTTGTACAGGCTGAAAGTGAAAAACTGATGAATATGGAAAATGCTCTCAAGAGCCAGATCGTTGGTCAGGATGAGGCTGTTACAAAACTGACCCGTGCTATCAGAAGAACACGTGCAGGCCTGAAAAACCCTAATAAGCCGATCGGAAGCTTTATTTTCTTAGGTCCTACAGGCGTCGGTAAAACCGAGCTTGCGAAGGTGCTGGCTAGATACCTATTTGATTCAGAAGATGCACTTATCAGAATTGATATGTCGGAATATATGGAGAAGTTTTCCGTATCACGCCTTGTCGGAGCGCCTCCGGGATACGTCGGCTACGAAGAGGGCGGACAGCTTACCGAAAAAGTAAGAAGAAAACCTTACTCTGTTGTTCTGCTCGATGAGATCGAAAAAGCTCATCCGGATGTATTTAATATTCTTCTGCAGGTCCTCGATGACGGTATCTTAACCGACAGCCTTGGAAGAAGGGTTGACTTTAAGAATGCCATCATTATCATGACCTCAAACGTCGGAACAAGAGACATTAAGCCTGCCGGCGGTATTGGCTTCGGCGGTGGTACCGAGGAAGGCAAATATCAGAGCATGAAAACTTCGGTTGAAGATGCTATGAAACGTCTTTTCAATCCCGAGTTTCTGAACAGAATTGATGAAGCTATCGTATTCAGAAGCCTGGAGAAGGAAGATATTATGCATATCATCAATATTGAGCTTAAAGACCTGATTGACAACCTGCGCCAGAACAAAATGGAGATTGTGCTGGATGAATCGGCAAGAGAATTCCTGGTAACAAAGGGCTTTGATCCCAAATACGGAGCAAGACCTTTGAAAAGAGCAATTCAGAAGTATGTGGAAGATCCGCTTGCTGAGGAAATCTTAAAAGGCACTTTCAAGCAGGGCAGCAAGATTATTGCCAAACATGCCGAGGGTCAGGAAGAACTCTACTTCATAGAGGATATTTCTGAAACCGATGTATCCGATGAAAAGGAAAAAACCGGCCGCTCTGAAAGTTAAATTAATCCGGGAAGGTTAAATTAACCTGAAGTATTAAATAAAGGCGGGCTGTCACTTTAAGACATACCCGCCTTTTTTTTGCCAATTTCTGCTTGAAAGATTATCCGGAACCGTTGCCTCGATAACCATATCTTTTATCCTTTTCACTTGCAAGCCAGCAATGCTATAGTTATTTTTCAAGTTAAAATAATCATACTGGGAACCAAAATGAGTCTTACAGACAGTAAAATACTGGAAATATTCCTGGAAACGGGCGCTCTTCTAAATGGTCACTTCCGTCTTACCTCCGGCCGCCACAGCAGCCAGTACTTCCAGTGCGCAAAGGTCCTGCAGTATATGAACCATACTGAGGTAATCTGCAGCATAATTGCCAACTATTTTAAGAATTACGAAATTGACACCGTTATTGCCCCTGCAATAGGCGGTATAGTTGTAGGACAGGAAGTGGCCCGTCAGCTGGGGAAAAAATCCATATTTGCTGAGAGGGAAGACAAGGAACTGACTTTAAGACGCGGCTTTACCATAAATCCGGGTGAAAAAGTCCTCGTCTGCGAGGATGTTGTAACTACCGGCGGCTCGGTGTTTGAAGTTATCGATATCGTAAGAAAAATGGGCGGTGAAGTTGTGGGCGCAGGAATGATCGTAGACCGCAGCAACGGCAAGGTGGATTTCGGAGTGCCTCAGGTAAGCGGCCTGAAACTTGACGTGGTTTCTTACACGCCTGAAGATTGCCCGCTTTGCCAGCAGGGTATCCCCATTGTTAAACCGGGATCAAGAAAATTATAATAAATTTCAGGCGAAGCTATGAAAACTCTTTTTCTTTTCTTTCTTTTAACCGTGTCCGTTGCGGCACAGGCGGAGTTTATTGACTATTTTGAACCAAAAACTTTGAGGATTGACTACTTCCATTCGGGTACGGCAACTTCAGAATCCATCTCTATGGATGAACTGAGAGTGGAACCCTACTGGGGCGGATCCCGCAAAAACCTCATAGATACGTTTGAATACGGCAAATATATGCTTATGGTTTTTGACTCGGCTTCCAATAAACTCATCTATTCAAGAGGATATTCAACCCTTTTCAGTGAATGGCAGACTACGGCTGAAGCCAAGAAAACTACAAAGACTTTCAGCGAAACCGTAACGCTTCCTTTCCCGAAGAAAACCATACGCGCTGAATTCCACAGCCGCGACAAGGCAAACAGGTTTCAAAAGGATTTCGAGTATTATGTCAACCCGGCTGACTATTTTATCTCACCTGAACTCCACAGGAAGTATAACACTTTCGAAGTCGTAAAGTCCGGTGACCCGGAAAAGAAAGTGGACCTGGTGATTATACCCGACGGATATACAAAAGATGAAATGGAGAAGTTCAAAAGCGACTGTCAAAAATTTGCCGGATACCTTTTTAATGCTTCACCTTATAAGGAAAATAGGGATAAATTCAATGTCTGGGGAGTTGAAGCTTATTCTGAAGAAAGCGGAACTGATATACCTGCTAAAAACGTCTGGAAGAAAACAGCACTTAATACAACATTCTTTACATTCGACCTCGAACGCTACCTTATGACAAGTGACAATAAGGCAGTGCGCGACATCGCGGCAAACGTTCCATATGATCAGATATATATTCTTGTTAATACAGATATGTACGGCGGCGGAGCAATTTATAACCACTACTCAGTCTGCGTAAGCGATAACAGATTTGGTGAGTATGTCTTTACTCATGAGTTCGGCCACGGCTTTGCCGGCCTGGGCGATGAGTATTATACTTCGGATGTGGCTTATGAAAACTTCTACCCGGAGGGAGTTGAACCCTGGGAGCCGAACCTCACTACACTGGTGCATTTTGAAAACAAATGGAAGACCATGGTGGCCCAAAACGTACCCGTGCCTACTCCCGTGGAAAAGAACTACGAAAAAACAGTTGGAGTTTTTGAAGGCGGCGGCTACGTTGCAAAGGGTGTTTACAGACCCAGAATGGACTGTACAATGAAGTCAATCTCTGTAAATAATTTCTGCCCGGTGTGCCAGAAGGCCATTGAAAAAATGATAAACTATTATTCTGAATAAAACGGTTCACCAGAGATAGAGATGAACCCGATATTTTTTAATTTTTAAGGAAACAATGAATCAAAAGAGATTATACCGCACAATAGAAACTGTTGCAGCCGGAAAGTTTCAGACTGAAGAGGAAATGCTTGAGACGGTTCTTAACCAGATCGTCTTTAAGGAAGAGGCGGGAATAATTGGCGGCAGGCTCTGGAGGCTTGACGTGGCAAATAAATCTTATAAGCTGTTCTTTCAGACCGGCAACCTGGAAAAAATAACCGATAACTTCCAGATCTTTATAGATGACTATCCTGTTTTCGAAATGCTTGCGACCGACAGAACCGTTCTTTCTGATGAAACCAATTTGGTCCTGCGCGAGAAGGGGATCTTTAAGTACTCCGTCTCTGGCGTCGGCTCCAGGCAGAAGGTCGACGGGAAATCCTATTACGAATTTCTGCTCGCCTTAAACAGCAATAACATTAACGACGAACTCAGGCACACATTAAATATTGTTGCTACCGTGCTGACCTCACAGTTAAAGCAGCGCCGTATCAGTGAAAATGCACAGCACCTGAAGGCCGATATTGACAGGGCAAAACAGCTTCAGAAAAGTATTCTCCCGGAGCACGAGTACAAGTTCCATAATTTTGATATGTTCGGCCTGACGCTTCCTGCAGAAATTATCGGCGGGGATTTCTTCGATTACCTTAAAATTGGCGATGACGAAGAACGACTCGGCATTGCTGTCGGCGACGCTGCCAGCAAGGGCCTAAGCGCTGCTGCAGAGGCAATGTATGTTTCAGGCGCACTCAGAATGGCCAGCGCATTCCAGATTAAAATTTCTCCTCTCATGAAGAAAATGAATGAGCTGATTCATAAAATTTTCAGCGAGGCAAAGTTTACAACGCTTTTTTATGGCGAAATTTCTACGGACAAAAACGGACTTTTTCTCTATGCCAATGCAGGGCATAATCCTCCTATCTTTGTTAAAAGCAGTACCTGTGAGGTGAGTTACCTTATGCCTACAGGTCCATTGCTCGGACCGGCACCCCACGCAAAGTACGAAACGGAAAATATTAATTTCAACAAGGGCGATGTCCTCTTAATTTATACCGACGGCATAACCGATGCCGCTAATACCGAGGAGGAATGCTATGAGGAAAAACGCCTGGAAAAAACCCTGAAAGAGGTAATTCATCTAACTCCCAAGGAAATTGCCTATACAATATTAAACGATGTTATACATTTTTCTAATGACGGAACTTATTCAGATGATAAGACCCTGGTAGTTATTAAAAGGACTCTGTAAAATGGAACTGACCGAGAAGATATTAAATTCAGGCGTCGTCGGCGCCGGAGGTGCTGGATTTCCGACCCATATTAAGGCAAATTCTAAAGTTGAATTTGTGCTCGCTAACGGCGCTGAATGCGAACCGCTATTGCACAAGGACGTTGAGCTTATGATTAACTTCGCCCCTGAAATCGTCCGCGGCATGCAGCTCATGATCGACTCCACTTCAGCAAGACTCGGCTACTTCGGCATAAAAGCAAAAAATACACATGCCATTGAAGCCGTCCACGCTCAGCTTGAAGACCACCCGATCGAAATTTGTGAGCTGGGGGACTTTTACCCATCGGGAGATGAGTATGAACTCGTCTATTCTGCAACAAAAAGGCTTATTCCGCCGGCAGGAATTCCCTTAAACGTTGGCTGTGTGGTCAATAACGTGGAATCTTTGTACAATATTGCAAGGGCTGAAGACGGCATACCGGTTACTGAAAAAATTCTTACCGTTACCGGAGCTGTCAGAAATCCTTCCACATTCTTTGCTCCAATCGGGACAAGCTTTGAAGACTTAATTAAATATGCAGGGGGTACTACCATAAGGGACTACTGCATATTTATAAGCGGTGTAATGATGGGCGGCTTTACTTTCGACCCTTCGGAAGTGGTTACCAAGACAACCTCCGGAATTATCATTCTTCCCAGGGACCATTATCTCGTCAAAAGAAAAGACAGGACGGATAAATCCAAATACCGTATCGGAAAATCGGCCTGCGATCAGTGCAGCTATTGTACAGAGTTCTGCCCGCGATACCTCCTGGGATATAACGTCCAGCCGCATAAGGTCATGCGTTCGCTCGTCTTCTCAGAAACCGGAGCCGGCCTCTGGAACCAGTTTGCCGAACTCTGCTGCGCCTGCGGCCTTTGTACACTTTATTCATGCCCCGAGGACCTTTATCCCAAGGAAGCCTGTGACTGGTCGAAAATAGAGATGAGAAACCAGGGCATAAAGTATACACAGACTCACCCCGTAACGGTGCATCCTGTAAAAGAGGGAAGAAGAGTTCCGGTGAAACAGCTGATTAAAAGGCTGAACCTGCAGGACTATAATGTCCCCACGCCGTTCGTAAAGGAAAGTCTTAAGACCGACAACGTTAAGATTTTATTAAAACAACACACAGGTGAAAAATCCATTCCGGTTATTGATTCAGGCAGCAGTGTAAAAAAAGGACAGCTGATTGCAAAACCGCCCCAGGGGAAACTTGGTGCAAACATACACGCCTCAATTGACGGCGTAGTTACCAATATTGCAGACGACTTTATAAGGATTATTGCAAAATAGCCTGGGCAGAATTGCTCCGGGTGAATGATAATACTAAATAACAGGATGAAAAATGAATAAAAAGAATTCCATAGGTTTAATTGAACTGACAAGCATCGCAGCCGGCATGCTATCGGCTGATATCATGCTGAAGACTTCAGATGTTGAACTCATACTCAACAGATCAATATGCTCAGGCAAATATATGGTTCTTATAGGAGGCGATGTTGCTGCCGTGCAGACTGCAGTAGATGCCGCTTCAGATATGGTCAGGTTTGCCGTTATAGATACTTTTGTTATTCCAAATGTACATGAACAGATCTTTCCCGCAATTGCAGGCCATACCGGCGTGGAAATGCTGGAAGCTCTGGGAATAGTAGAGACTTTTTCCGTAGCCTCTCTCATCGAGGCCGCAGATGCAGCCGTAAAATCGGCCAACGTTAAACTGATTGAAGTAAGACTTGCAATGGCTTTAGGCGGAAAGGCATTCTTTACCTGTACGGGTGAGGTCGCCGCCGTTAGTTCAGCCGTAGAATCGGGAGCTAAAATAGCTGCCGACAAGGGTTTACTGGTCAATAAAGTTGTAATTGCCCAGCCAAGGCAGGAATTATTAACTGATATGATTTAATATATCACGACGGCGAAATGCAGTTTTGATTAAAAATTTCCTGCCATCTTTCGATTATATATTACAAAATAAATCTTAACCGGAGCAGAAGAGAGAGTACAGAACATGACTGATTTTAGATCCTGTTTTTCAGGGGCAGCCCTGAAAATTTCTCTGTATTCTTTATTCTTTCTTTTGCTGCTTTCACCCGGCATTTCAGGCAAAGAACGTTCAAAAACAAAGCATCCTCTAAAAACTTCTCTGGTGAAAAAGTCTTTTAAAAAAAAGACTTTAAAGACGAAACCCTTAAAGATAAATTCTTCAGTAAAAAAGTCTTCAGTGAAAAGTACCTTTTCCAAGGCCGCTGCAAGGAAAATTACGGTGGTAATGGAAAACTATCCTCCTAACTGTTACATAGATAATCCTCCGAAGGTAATTTCAGAAGATAAATTCAGAAATTCAGTTTTGAAGAAAATAAAAGAAAAAAAACAGAGGGATTTTCTTCTTTCAGTCTATCAGTTGAACAGGAATGCGGGGAAATACTCTTTGGCTGCGAATGCCGATAAAGCCTCACTTGAGAAACTGAAAGATATTCTTTTTCAGGCAGGTTTTCTTAACGTTACCGGGTTTGAAGTTGAAATATCAAAGTCGGTTTTTGCCAGCCTTGGCATTGATCCCGTCTACAAGGTGTATCCCTGGGCAAGATGCATTGAGATGATGAAAACAGGTAAATCTGATGTAATACTCACAATTTTCAAGAACAGCGAGAGAATGAAATACCTTTGCTACCCCTCGGAATTTACCATAGTTGAGCCCAACGTGCTTTTCAAGTTAAAAGAATCAGGTATTACATTCGACGGAGACCTGAAAAAACTGAAAAAATATGTCCTCGGGGTTAAGTCAAGCACCAGTTATGGGGAGAAATTTGACCGTGCATCTTACATTAGGAAAGAGGAAGTGCCTTTTACAGAATCGGTGATCAGTTTAGTTGAAAATAAACGCGTCAGCCTGGGTGTTGGATCTGTAATACTCTTAAAATACCTGATGAAGCAAAAAGGAATTACAGATAAATTTACACTCTTAAAGCCTGCAGTCAGCCAGGAAAACCTCTATATGGCTTTTTCAAAAGCCGGAAAACAGAAGCAGCTTTCAGAAGAGTTTTCAGAGAAACTTTCAAAGTTCAAGAAAACCGGCAAATATAAGAAGATCCTGAAGAAGTACGGCGTGGTAAACTCCTAAGCACTGAGGTTAATTATTTTCCATTCAAATTCCCAATACCGACTACTAAATGAAATTTAAGAATTCAATACTAGTTAAGACAATCCTTATTGTTACGGCCAGCGTAGTAGCATTTCTTTGCATTTTTGGAGGTTATACCTACGTAACCGAAAGAAACAAACTTAATTCAGAAACAAGGATAAGGCAGATTATAAAGTTTACCAGACTTTCGAACAGCCTGGTTGAACCTTTGTGGGCATACGACGAGAACTCCACAAGAAGGATAATAGCCTTTGATTCAAGCAATACAGATATCATGGCAACTGTTGTAAGAAAAGAAAACGGAGAGTTTTTTGAAGGCATAGCACGGAATGATTCTTCATTATTTGTTTTCCTCCCGGGAAAGGATATTTATGATAAGCTTTCTAAAACTGACTATATCGACGTCAGGAAGGAAGAAATTAAACGCGGTGAAACAATAGTTGGCTACCTTGAAGTCTATTTTTCGGAAAAAGAGGTGCGGGATGAGCTTCAAAATATAATCTACCGGACTATTCTTGAAACAGTAATCATCGCTCTTGTAATCATTTTTTCGGTTTATTTTACATTGAAAAAAATTATCGGAAAACCTATCAGGGAGCTCAGCCTCAGAATAGAAGAAATTTCAGCAGGTAATTACATCCTGAAGCTCCAGCGAAAATCAGAAGATGAGATAGGCAGACTCATTGACTCCTTCAATAGAATGATTGACAGGCTGGAAAAACAGAGAAGCGAACTCATGAACAGCGAAATTAAATACAGATCCATTTTTGATGAGGCAAGTGACGGAATAATTCTGGTTAAAAATGGGGAGCTTCTGGAGGCAAACAAGAAAGCAGCCTCACTGTTCGGAATCTCTAAGGAAAAAGCCAATGGAATAAAGCTGACTGAGCTTCTGTCTTCGCATCAAAACCATTCTGACGGAAATATGGATGAGATCATTAAAAAGGCTCTTAACGACGAGCCCCAGCATTTTGAAAGCCGGTTTTGCGGTCCTGACGGGGAAAATATTTATGCCGATATAAATCTGCACAAAGTCGGGCTTCAGGGTGATGTAATTCTGCTTTCAATCATCCGCGACATTACAAGCCGCAAGGCCTCAGAGGATAGGATCAGAACCTCCTTAAGGGAAAAAGAAATTCTTTTGAAGGAGATACACCACAGGGTTAAGAACAACCTTCAAATTATTTCAAGCCTTTTGAACCTGCAGTCCGGATTCATAAAGGATAATATGGCTCTCGAAATGTTTCGTAACAGCCAGAACCGCGTAAAATCCATGGCACTCATACATGAGAAGTTGTATAAGTCGGGTGACCTTTCCAGCATAAATTTCGGGGAGTATGTCAGAAGCCTGGCTTCCAATCTCTTTAAATCCTACCATGTAAATCAAGATTCCATCACTCTTAAAGTTGATATTCCGGGAAATGTTTATCTGAGTGTAGATACTGCAATCCCGTGCGGACTTATTATAAATGAACTTGTGACCAATGCGCTGAAATATGCGTTTCAGGATAAATCCTCAGGTGAGATAGGAATCCGATTTTGTTCAGATGAACTGAACAATTCACTTGTTGTCTATAATGACGGAACTGAATTCCCCAAGGATCAGGTTGATCTCATAAATCCAAAAACACTAGGGCTTCAACTGGTAAATATCCTGGCTTCCCAGCTAAAAGGAAGTTTTCAGTTAAATTCCGATGTTATAACTGAATTTATTGTTATATTTCCGGTGAAAAAATTGTAATATCAGGTCATGAAAAATTGATGTAAATATTGTTCTGAGGGGAATAATCAGGTAATTTATTAATTTTCCATAGGAGTTTGCCTCTAATGGCAAAAGCAAAAATTTTTATTGTTGAAGACGAAAGTATTGTTGCGCTGGATCTTAAATATAGTCTGGAAAGTCTTGGCTATTCAGTTTGTGGTATAGCCTCTACAGCTGAAGAGGGGATCAGAAAGGTACTGGAAGAAAAACCTCATGTTGTTCTGATGGATATCGGCCTTGAGGGAGTAACGGATGGAATTGCAGCCGCAGGAGAAATTAAATCGAAACTTGACATACCTCTGATATATCTTACCGCTAATTCCGATGAGGGCACGCTGAACCGTGCAAAGATCACCGAGCCTTTCGGATATGTGCTTAAGCCTTTTGATGAAAGAGACCTTCAAACCACTATCGAAATGGCATTATATAAATATCAAGCTGAAAGCAGGCTGAAGGCCAATGAAAGGTGGTTCTCTACAACGTTAAAAAGTATCGGAGACGCCGTAATTACTTCAGACCTTGAGGGCAAGGTAACATTTATGAATGTTATTGCCGAAGAACTTACAGGCTTCAGCCTTTCTGAGGCACTGGGCAGGCCAATTGAGGAAGCATTCCATATTTTTAATGAATATACGCGTGAAAAAATGGAGCATCCGGTAGCTAAGGTAATAAGAGAAGGCGTAATAGTCGGCCTTGCAAATCATACAATTTTAAGATCCAAAGATGGAAATGAAATACCCATAGACGACAGCGCATCCCCCATTAAAGATGAAAAGGGAACTATTACAGGAGTTGTTCTTGTATTCCGTGATATAAAGGAAAGAAAAACTGCCGAAAAAAAACTCCGCCAGTCTGAAGAAAATGCCCGGAATATGATTGAATTGTCGCCCTTCGGCGTACTTGTTCATTGCGGCGGTATGGCTATATACTGCAACGATGCTGCCGTTAAACTAATTGGCGCCAAAAGCCGCGAAGATATTATCGGTAAGCCTATAATGAAATTTGTGCACCCCGACTTCCATAAGGTAGCTGCAGAGCGGGTTAAATATATGATGGAAACGGGTAAGAGTGTTCCCCTGGAAGAAGAAAAGATCGTGCGTTTTGACGGCAAAGTTATCGATGTTGAAATTGGTGCCGGATATTTTTTATACGAGGGAAAACCTGCAATTCAAACTGTTATCCGCGACAACACGGAAAGAAAGCGCAGCCAGGAGGCAATTCAGTTAAGCGAGGAAAAATACAGAACAACATTTGAGAATACAGGAAGCAGTATTGTAATTGTTGAGGAAAACGGCGTTATATCCCTTGCCAACAGCGAATTTTGCAAGATTTCAGGCTATTCGAAGGAGGAAATCGAAGGGAAATTAAACTGGATTGACGTTATTAGCGGTGAAGACCGTGAAAGAGTTGGCAATTACAGAACCATGAGGCTCATTGATCCTTCGAGTGCTCCCCACGCCTATGAATACCACTTTAAGAACAGGTGGGGAACTGAGAAATTTATGATCAATACGGCTGCAGTTATTCCGGGGACAAAAAAAATTGTTGTCGGAATGCTGGATATAACAGAAAGAAAAAATGCCGAAGATGAGGTTCAGAAATCTGAAAAGCTGTTTCGCCTTGTATGGGAGAACTCTGCCGACGGAATGAGGCTTGCCGACAGGTACGGCAACGTTAAAATGGTCAATGAATCTTTCTGCAGAATGGTGGACCTGAAAAGATCCCAGATGGAAAGCAAGTCAATCTCCTTGATTTATCACGAGGATGTTAGGGGAGAGACTATTTCGGGCTATGTGGAAAAGGTCAGGACGGGGACAGTTATTCCTCACTCCCAGACGGAGATAACCTTATGGAACGGAAAGAAGATCTGGTTTGATGTTGCGCACTCTGAACTTGTCCTGCACGGGCAGGAGCTCCTTATACTCAGCGTTTTCAGGGATATCACTGAAAGAAAAAGAGCCGAAGAAAGGCTTTCAAAACTGAATGACTGCATGCTCAACTTTGGCGCTGATGCAAAAGAGAATATAAACCGCCTGGTTGCCCTCTGCGGTGAACAGCTTTCGGCTTCAGCAGCTTTTTACAACCGCCTTGATGGTGGCAGCCTATACAGTTTGGGACAGTGGAATGCCCCGGAGGACTTTTGCGGAAAAGATAATGCTGAGGGTCATATCTGCTACGACGTTATACGCGGCGATAAAAATAAAACCTGGGTTATCCCCGGTCTCGACGAAACCAATTACGCCGATAGTGATCCGAATGTGCTCCGGTATGGACTGAAAACCTATATTGGAAAGCAGGTCTCATGCGACAGCAATCCCGTAGGAGCACTGTGCGTGGTCTATCAGGAAAATTATTCTCCCAGCCAGGATGATCTTAAGCTGCTGGGCATTGCTGTAGCCGCAATTGGTGTGGAAGAAAAACGTAAACGTGCTGAAGAGGAACTGATTCTGGCAAAAGAAGCAGCTGAAAAAGCTGATCAGCTGAAAAGTGACTTCCTGGCACAAATGTCGCACGAAATAAGAACACCAATTAATACAATCCTCAGCTTTACATCCCTTTTGAGGTCGGAGTTTGAAGAAAAACTTCCGGATGAGATGGGACAGATCTTTAAGATTATCGACAGCGGCGGAAGACGCCTTACTAGAACAATTGACATGATCCTTTCAATGTCACAGCTCCAGTCAGGCAACTATGAGATGAATCCAAGAAAGCTGAATCTGAGGTCGGATATCCTGAATAACCTTTTTAGAGAGTTCCAGAATCAGGCGAAATTAAAGAACCTGGAATTTTTACTCACGGGCGATATCCAAAATGATGAAGTTATTACCGGAGATCCGTATTCACTGACCCAGCTGTTCCAGAACCTGATAGATAACGCTATTAAGTACACGCAGAAAGGAAAGGTGGAAATTTTTATTGCCAATGGGCATCCCGACGTAACTTCGGTTATGGTTAAGGATACCGGCATCGGAATCTCAGAGGAATATCTTCCAAAAATATTTTCTCCTTTTTCTCAGGAAGAAACCGGATATACAAGGAGATTCGAAGGCAACGGCCTCGGCCTGGCACTGGTGAAAAAGTATGCAGATCTGAATAGTGCAACCGTTAAGCTCGAAAGCCGGAAAGGAAAGGGTACAACAGTGACGGTCGTATTAAATAAGGATATCAACAACTGACCGGGGCAAGCATTTGGCTGTTTCGCCACGGGACGTGTTTTCCTTGGTTTTTAATTGTATTTTTTTTGTATAACTTTGATAATAATATAAAATTTGGACATCTATTAATATGAAAATTCTTTTCAGCCTACTGCTTGCTTTTACACTATCCTTAACCGGATGTATCAGGCATTCTGACCAGCAGCTTAAAAGAAAGCCGCGTGTAAAAACAGTCCAGGAAAATTCGGGCTTTAGGAGGCTTACTCCAAATTTAATGGTAAATGACGTAAATGAGACGATTAGATTTTACCATAGTAATTTTGGATTTGATGCGGTTGTAACCATCCCTGATACTGGAAAATTTAATTTTGCAATTCTGTCGAATGGTGATGTTGAACTGATGATTCAGAAAAGGGAAAGTTTCAGCGAGGATATGAATGTTCCAATCGACCAGCAGGTTGGGGGAACATTCTCTTTGTTTTTTGAAATAAGTGATATCGTACCTCTGGCCGACAGGACCTCAGCAGCTGGTCTTCAGGTGGTCAGGCAGCTGCACCAGACATTCTACGGGAGTAAGGAGTTTACTGTAAAGGATAATAACGGTTATATTCTTACTTTCTCTGAAGCTTCCAGAAATAAATAAGCATTTCAGTTAAAACTGCAGCTTTAAATTCCAGACTTTTGAATTCCAGGCTGCAGTTTTCTTATTTTTAGTGAAATACTTTTTAGAACTTTGCCAGCCTTTCAACATCTTCAATTGTTATTGTCATAAGATCCTCATCATTAACATCCGTCAGTCCCGAAATCCTTTCCTCCTGGTTGCTGATCGTTTCATATAGTATCTGGCGTGCCGTACGTGCATTGCCAAAATTCTTGTCCCTTTTTGTGTAAAGGCGTGTAAAGATTTCCAAAAGGAACTGCAGTGCTCCTTCATCAAGCCTGTATCCGCTTTCATCGGCAATATTGGCGGCAATTTCAAGCATCTGGCGGGGAGAATAATCTTCAAATGCAAGTATATTTGAAAACCTCGATTTCAGGCCCGGATTGGAATTCAGAAAGCGGTTCATTTCATCGGGATAACCCGCTGTAATAACCGCAAACTGCCCTTTGAAGTCTTCCATTCTTTTTAATAATGTGTCAATTGCTTCCTGCCCGAAATCATTGCCGTTTCTGGAAAGTGTATACGCCTCGTCAATAAAAAGTGTGCCGCCAAGCGCCTTCCTGATTACTTCATCTGCTTTTAAGGCCGTCTGGCCCTGGTATCCTGCAACAAGCGATGCACGGTCAACTTCAACTAAATGCCCCTTCTCCAGCAGCCCCATTTCTTTATATACCCTGCTTAAAAGGCGCGCAACTGTGGTCTTTCCGGTGCCGGGATTGCCGAGAAAAACAGCGTGCATATTTTTCTCAATTACTGAAAGGCCCCTTTTCTCTCTTAATTTAGCTACTTTCAAACCTGAAACCAGCTTTTCCACCGTCTTTTTTACCTGCTCAAGCCCCGTCAGATTTTTAAGCTCCTGCATGCAGTGGTTCAGCTGCTCTGTGTCGCCTTCAACCCTGAAGGCTTTTCTTTCACTCTCGCTGAAAATAATGCTGCGCAGGTCGGCAGATTTAATGGTTTTGACTTCACCTTCGCTTCTGCCCTCCTCCGTCATTTCAGACAGACGGAGCATCTGGTTTTTCAGTGCGCCTTCGACAAGGGTTCTTACAACTCTGGCATTGCCAAAGGACTTGTCGCGGCTTCTGTAAATTGCATTATAATATTTTCTTAAAGGCTCCTGAGCCTCCTTTTCAAGCGTAAATCCCTTTTCGGAAAGCATGGAGATCGTTATTTCAAGAAGATCGTTGGGATTATAATCCTCAAAAGTAATGGTTTTCGTAAAACGCGATTTTAGTCCGGGATTGCTCTCAAGAAAACTTTTCATTTCCTCAGTGTATCCGGCAGCAATAACTATAAACTTATCCCTGTCGTCTTCCATTCTTTTAAGCAGTGTGTCAATTGCTTCCCGCCCCGGGCTGTCCATACCGTCATTACGGTTTGCAAGCGTATAGGCTTCATCAATGAAGAGTGTGCCTCCAAGTGCCTCATTAATAACCTCCGTAGTCTGCCCGGCTGTCTGTCCGGTGTAGCCTGAAACCAGCTTCTGCCTGTCAGCCTCAATTAAATGTCCGCGCGGAAGTATTCCTAAAGCGGAAATAATTTCACTGTATATGCGCGCAACTGTTGTCTTGCCTGTTCCGGGATTGCCCAGAAAAACAAGATGCGATAAGAATCTCTTATTAAGATCCTCACCCTGCAGGGCCAGATATCTGGCAAGCTTTACGGTCTCAAATATCTCTTTTTTTACAGATTCAATTCCTGAAAGGCTGTTGATTTTATCAAGGGCACGGCTGAGTGCTTCTTCATCAATCGGAATTGAAACATTTTTCTCCTCGCCTGAAGAAAGAATCACTTTTATGTCTTCACCCGTTATTGTCGTCATCGCCTGTTTTGTTTTTTCCGGGTCGCTCAGTTTTATGAATCTTCTGCTTAGCTGAAGCTTGGCCTCATTAAAGAATTTGCTTACCAGGCGGGCGTTACCAAAGGAATTGTCCCTGTTCCTGTATAGGCGCGTAAATTCTTTCTTAAGAAGCTCAAGGGCTTCTTTGTCCGGATTGTATTCTTCGGCCTTTGCAGCAGCAATAAATATCTCAAGCAGCTCTTCGGGTGAATAATCCTCAAATTCAAACTGATGCGTAAAACGTGATTTAAGTCCAGGATTTGAATTTAGAAAAGTCTGCATTTCATCGGGGTAGCCCGCTGCAATGACAACAAATTTACCTTTGTTGTCTTCCATTCTTTTAAGAAGTGTGTCAATTGCTTCCTGCCCGAAGTCCTGTCCTCCGCCCGATTTTTTAACCAGAGTATACGCCTCATCAATGAAAAGCACCCCGCCCATGGCTTCAGCTGCAAGCTTGTCTGTCTTAATTGCCGTCTCACCAATGTACTGGCCCACAAGACCTGCCCTGTCAACTTCAACAACATGACCTTTTTCAAGAAATCCCATTGATTTAAGTATCTTTCCAAGCATTCTGGCAACAGTCGTTTTGCCTGTTCCCGGATTTCCCTGGAAAACACAGTGCAGTGTTAAGCCCGAGCTGCTGTTTAGTCCCAGTCTTTGCCTTTCATTCTGAAATTCAAGATAGCTGATAAAATCTCTTATGGATTCTTTTACTTTATTTAATCCGGTAAAGCTGTCAAGCCTGTTTAGGAGGACTGAAAGAGGTTCCTCCTCTGGCTGCAGAGGTTCATAAGAATAACTCCGGTTAACTTTTACTGTGCTGTTCTCATGCCTGAATTCCTGATTTTGTGGTTTGTTTTTCATCTCCTCAGGTAAATATACCGGCCCGGTTGACTGCTCAATTTCAGTTGTCCCTACCAGGAACCATCGTTCGCATACTTTCTGCTCATCTATAAATATTTCAACTTTACCCTGGCCTTTTTCCCAGTATCCCGGAACGTCTGCTCCCCAGTACTGAACAAAAGTTGCTTCTTCCCAGGCTTTATCAATAAAGACGCTGAAACTGTTCTGTCCAGCTTTCTCGCCATTTAAATACCAGAGAGCTGTACCTCTCAGGCTGAAATCTCTTTTCCCGTAGAAAGGGTTGACAAGCAGAAGTTCTGTTCCAATAAACGAGGTATCGTACTTGCTGAACTGTACCAGGTACCTTTTAATCTCCCCGTCTGTTCTGGAATTAAAGGAGAACATTCTGGCATCCAGAAACTCTGCTGTCTGGCTTGGAAAGCTCTTAAAATCAATCTTTTTCTGAAGATTGATAATACCGTTATTTTTATCTTCACGTTCAGGACTATTCTTCACACTGATGCTTTCGGACTTATCATCCTGCAGGTCAACTAAAGAAGCACTACCTGAGGCCGTACTTTCCTTTTTACTGCACAGCCTGACGAGTTCATTATGAATTGCCTTAAACTCTACGCTTCCTGAAAGACTTTCTTTCAGCTTTTCTGCTTTCTGCAGGGCAGGCAGGTACTGAAAAAGTGCAATCATCGCACGCAGTTCCAGAAGCCGTGCCCTGGTAATTTTTTCTTCAGAAGCATTTCCTGACAATTTACTTGAAATGATCTTTCTTGCAATAAGAAGTGTAAACCAGTTCTCGCCATTAGTAAGTGCCTTTTCAGCCTCTTCAATCAGTTTGTCGTCAGCCCCTGCTTTTTCTTCAAAGAGGTCTTTGTATCCTGCTGCAATTCTGTACCATCTCTTGGCTTCTTTTAGCCGGGAGGCATTTTCCCCGGAGATTAAAATGGCTTTTTCCATCTCTTCCAGGGCTTCAAAGTATCTTCCCAGTCCGGCCAGGCTTCTTGCACGGCTTATATAGGCCGATGATAATAAGTGCTCTTCGTTTTTTACCGCCAGGTCAAGATCACTTATGGCTCCTTCAAGAATACTCATCCTGCTCAGGAAAAGTCCCCTGTAAAGGCGGGAATTAAAGCTGCTTTCATCAGATTCCACGGCCAGATTTGCCAGTTCAAGTGCTTTGGCGGGATTTCCGTTTTCCAGCAGTGCCCAGGCGTGGCAAATAATGGCACTGCTGTCATTCGGCATGGCTTCATATACTTCCTGCGACACTTGGAGCGCCTGCTGAAATCTTCCGTTTCTTAAGTGCTCATAGGCACGTGCCAGGAGCTCTCTTGGATCCATTGAGCCTGTGCTGTTTATATCTTTTATTTTCATATAATCTTAAATTCCAGGGTTACTTCGTTTCGGCCTTTGCGGCTTCATTGTGATCTGCTTAGTGTTTTAAGCCTGTGTTTTGAAATGGTTTAGCAAATATAAAATAATTTTCTTCAAAAAACCGGACTTCTCCGGAATTTACTATCGAAAGAAATTTTATAGTTTTTGAGCCGGCTCTGAGCTTGAAAAATGAGCCCTGTTTAATTTCTTTTCGGGAAAAATGCTTTCTTTTAGGAAACTTCCTGGAACTTCCTGCGTCTAAATTTACAGAAGGGTCAAAAGTTAAAGCATGGAGAAAACATTATGAAGAAAATTTTATTAGTATCAGCAGTATTATTCCTCGTTTTTGCCGGCTGTCATGGTTTTGGATTTAACTGCCATGGCTTTGGCGGGGTAAGGGGAAGCGGTATAAGCAAGGAAGAAAACCGATCCATAAGCGATTTTAATGCCGTGAATATAGGAGGTGCCTATGAGGTGGATATCAATTGCGGCGCTGCGCCGGGCGTAACAATTGACGCTGAGAGTAATATCCTGCCTCTGATTAAATCCGAAATCAGCGGGAATACCTTGCATATCTACAATACAAAGAGCATAAACCCAAGAAAAAAGATTAAAATTAAGATAACTGTGGCTGACCTTGACGAAGTGGAGACGTCCGGGGCTAGCAATATAACGGTTGAAAACATAAATAACGACAGAATTAAGCTTGATGCAAGCGGCGCCGGAAAGATCTACCTTGCAGGAAAAACCGGAATGCTGAGATTGAGCCTCTCGGGAGTTGTGAAAGTAGAGGCTAAGGATCTCCTTGCAGATAATGCTAACGTTGAAATAAGCGGTGCCTCAAAGGCTGATGTCTATGCTTCCAAAGAATTAAGAGCCGATATCTCCGGAGTCGGCAGCCTGGATTACTACGGTAATCCTGCGAATGTCAGAAGAAGCGTTTCAGGCGTTGGTTCTATAAATGAAAAATAAGATTCTTAGCAGCTGCTTTTCGAAAAGGAATATCCTTACAGGATATTCCTTTTTTTTGTACCCCCAATTTTACTTCTAAACTTCAGAAGGCAGGAAAAATTGAATCTTTCCTAAATTGAATGTATCTTTTGAAAGCAACAATTTTCAGGAATATCATGGAAAATTTCAGTCCGCAAATAGCTATAATTATGGGCAGCGATTCAGATCTGCCTGTAATGAAAGAAGCCGCCAGTGTCTGCGATCAGTTTGGTGTGATGTTTGAACTTAAAATCATTTCTGCCCACCGTACGCCTCATTTGCTGGCAGAATATGCTACAGAGGCAATAAATAGGGGAATTAAGGTCATTATTGCTGGTGCAGGAGGGGCAGCCCACCTTCCCGGGGTTGCGGCAGCATATACGCCGCTTCCTGTAATCGGCGTTCCCATATTGAGCAAATCCTTAAACGGTTTGGACTCACTGCTGTCCATTGTCCAAATGCCTTCAGGCATCCCTGTTGCAACTGTAGCTATCGGGGGAGCGAAAAATGCCGCTCTTCTTGCCATTCAGATACTTGCAGTTGAGGATAAGGGCCTCCTTGAAAAAATGAAAGCTTATAAAAAGAAACTTGCTGAGGAATCTGCAGCAAAAAATAATGCAATCGGGTAACTTCTCCCAGTCCTAATATTTTACAATTTACAGCCCGGATCCGCCGCTGTGAGGCGGACTTCCGGGTTTTTTATGTCTTTCCCATTCTTTTGTTCCTCCAGTTCACTTAAATTGCACCATTTATCTCATTTTATTGCGCCGCACTCTTTTCTTATTGTTAGGAAAATAATGGTTATTGTTAGAAAAAATCACAATAAGTTTATGCCTTATTATCCCGGATATCCCTATTTTAGCCGGAATTTAAAGGGGCAAAAAATGGCACATTAATTGCAAAACTGGTATAAAACCAAATATAGGTATTTAGATGCATTCACATATTTTCTCTGACTATACACCAAAAGATAAAAGCAATTTAATATCCCTGCTGCAAGAGGTGCAGAATATATACGGTTACTTACCCGAACCAGCGCTGATGGATATTGGCAAATTCCTGGAGATGCCCTTAAGCAGAATCTATGGGGTAGCTACCTTTTACAACCAGTTCAGATTAAAACCCCTCGGAAAAAATATAGTCCGGGTTTGCAGGGGAACTGCCTGCCACGTGAAAGGTTCAGCCAATCTTTTATTCGCTCTGGAAACCGCCTTGAACTGCAAGGCCGGAGAGACCACGAGAGACAAGAATTTTACTTTGGAAGTTGTAGCTTGTATCGGAGCATGCAGTATTGCTCCTGTTATTGTTGTAAATGATGATTATTACGGCAGAGCAAACGTAAAGGATATTCCGAGAATTCTGAAAAAATATACTGCTTCAGAAATCTCTACAGAAAAAATTGAAGAACAAATTACGAGTGAACAATGAAAACCTTTCTGGATAAATGCTGTGATGAATGCTGGCACAGCTTGGAAAAACCGTGTAGCCAATTTGTTACATGCTGCACCGAAGGACCTCTTTGTCATCACAATTCTGAATGTCAGGATAAGTTCATCAGCCTTAATAAACAACTGACCTTCAAGGAACACGATCTTCCGGTTATTTTTATCGGAATGGGTACATGCGGCCTGGCCTCCGGGGCAAAGAAAGTTGAAGAGGCAATTGTCAGCGAATTAAAAAAACTTAATATTCAGGCCCGCATTGTAGCCACAGGCTGCATCGGTTACTGCGCTAAAGAAGTAATTGTTGATATTAAACTGCCCGGACAGGATAGAATTTCTTATTGCGAGATCATCCCTAAAATTGTCCCTAAACTTATTCAAAGAACAATCGTTGAAAAGGGAGTTTTTAAGGAGAAATTATTAGGAACACATGGAAAATCAACTCCTGAGCTTAGCAATATAAATGAAGACCCGTTCTTTAAGCATCAGATGAAAGTTGTTCTTGAAAACTGCGGAATTATTGATCCTGCATCACTCGATTCTTATATAAGTGCCGGAGGTTTTAAGGGGTTTGATAAGGTACTCCGCCTTATGAAGCCCGAAAGTGTTGTGAAGGAAATTCTTGCAAGCGGACTTCGCGGCCGTGGTGGTGGCGGATTCCCGACGGGAAAAAAGTGGGAACTCGCCCTTAAAAACAAATCCGACGTCAAGTACATCATCTGCAATGCCGATGAAGGAGACCCGGGTGCATTTATGGACCGTTCAGTCCTGGAAAGCGATCCTTACAGGATAATTGAAGGAATGCTCATTGCAGCCTATGCAATTGAAGCCACTAATGGTTACATTTACTGCCGTGCAGAATATCCGCTGGCAATTGAAAGGCTCGAAAACTCAATAAAAGAGTGCAGAAAGTACGGCCTCCTGGGAAAGAATATTCTGGGGAGTAATTTCAGCTTTGATCTTAAAGTTAAAAAAGGAGCAGGTGCTTTCGTCTGCGGTGAGGAAACAGCTCTTATCGCCTCAATTGAAGGCAAAAGAGGAATGCCGAAGCCGCGTCCGCCTTACCCGGCCAATTCAGGCCTCTGGGGAAAACCTACCATAATTAATAACGTTGAAACCTTTGCCAATGTGTCTGCTGTAATAGTAAGAGGCTCCGGCTGGTTTTCCTCAATCGGAACTCAATCCAGCAAGGGAACAAAAGTATTTGCACTAAGCGGCAAAATAAAGAACTCGGGCCTTGTCGAAGTCCCTATGGGTGTGACACTTGAAGATGTCGTTTTCAAGATCGGCGGCGGGATCCCGAATAATAAACTTTTCAAGGCCGTGCAGATCGGCGGACCTTCGGGCGGATGTCTGCCCGACAGTGTCATTAAAACACAGGTTGACTATGAATCCCTGAAGACTGTAGGGGCTATGATGGGCTCGGGCGGATTTGTTGTAATGGATGAAGATACCTGTATGGTTGACATAGCAAGATTTTTCCTGTCCTTTATACAGAACGAATCATGCGGAAAATGCGTACCCTGCCGCGAGGGAACAAAACGCATGCTGGAAATTATTGAAAGAATTCCTATGAGCTACAAAAATACAAAGGATAAACTCGACCAGCTGCAAAGGTTCAAGGGAGTTGTCCACCTGCAGCGCCTTGCCGACGTAATAAAAGATACTTCTCTTTGCGGCCTCGGACAGTCAGCTCCAAGTCCTGTTCTTTCCGGCCTGAGGTATTTCAGGGAAGAATATGAAGCTCATCTTTACGACAGGAAATGCCCTGCCGGCGTATGCAAGGAGCTCCTTACATTCACCATAGATAACAGCATCTGCAGCGGCTGCGGCCTTTGCCTTAAGAAATGCCCTAATGAAGCCATTGCCGGAGAGAAGGGACAGGCACACTACATTATACAGGATAAATGTATTCAGTGCGGCATGTGTTTCGAATCCTGCCGTTTTAAGGCTATTGAGATAAACTAATTTTTTCCGATTAAATCGAAGTAGTAGGAGATTCTAATGGTTCAGTTAACCATAAATAATATAAAAGTAAATGCAGAAGAAGGGATGACTATTCTTGATGCTGCCAAATCTGTGGGAATACATGTGCCTACTTTATGCCATCTGAAAAACCTGACCCCTACAGGAGCCTGCCGTATGTGTGTAGTGGAAGTGGAAGGCCAGAGAGGACTCATACCCAGCTGTGCATACCCTGTATATGAGGGAATGGTGGTTGAAACCAATTCTACAAGAGTAAGAAGAGCCAGAAAAACAATTGTCGAACTGCTGGTGGAAAACCATCCTCAGGATTGTCTTATATGCGTCCGGAACAAAAACTGCGAACTCCAGGACCTTTCTGAACAATACGGCGTCAGGGAGCACCGGTATGCCGGTGAAACAAAAAAACATGCAATTGACGTTTCAAGCCCTTCAATAGAAAGGGATCCTGCCAAATGTATTCTTTGCGGCAGATGCGTCCGTGTATGCAATGAGATCCAGAAAGTGGGAGCAATCGACTTTACGAACAGGGGATTTGCAAGTATTGTTACTACCCCATACAACAAAGGCATTAATGTAAGTGAATGCATCCTCTGCGGCCAGTGCATACTTGTCTGTCCCACGGCTGCCCTCAGGGAAAAAAGCGCGTTAAAGGAAGTTGCTTATGCGCTTAATGATAAGAACAAATTTACCGTTGTACAGGTCGCTCCTGCAGTGCGAGCCTCATTGGGCGAAGAATACAACCTTCCGATGGGTACAAACGTTACAGGCCAGCTCGTTACAGGCCTCAGGCGCCTGGGCTTCAATAAGGTGTTCGACACCAACTTTGCTGCGGACCTCACAATTATGGAAGAGGGCACAGAACTGGTAAACAGAATAAAAAATAAAAAGAAACTCCCTATGTTTACAAGCTGCTGCCCGGGCTGGATAAAATATATAGAACAGAACAGGCCCGAGATGCTCCAACACATTTCAACCTGCAAGTCACCCCATGAAATGCTTGGCGCTATTACTAAAACCTATTATGCCAAAAAGATGGGACTTGACCCAAAGGATATATTTGTAGTTTCAATCATGCCGTGCACGGTTAAGAAATTTGAATCCGACCGCCCGGAACTTTCCGAATCTCTCAGGCAGGACGTGGATGCCGTACTGACCACAAGGGAACTGGTCAGGTATTTCAAGATGGCAGGAATCGATTTCAGCGACCTTCCTGAGGATAAATTTGACAACCCCCTGGGTGAATCAACTGGCGCTGCGGTTATCTTCGGCACCTCAGGCGGCGTTATGGAAGCTGCACTTAGAACAGCCTACCGCGTCCTTACGGGTGATGAACTTGATAAACTGGAGTTTGATGACATACGCGGACTGAAAGGAATAAAAGAAAGTACAGTAAAAGTAGGCAACATGAGCCTTAACATTGCGGTTGTAAATGGAATCGGAAACGTGGGCCCCATTTTAGATGAAATTCAAAATGGAAATTCAAAATACGATTTCATCGAAGTTATGGCATGCCCCGGCGGATGCATAAACGGCGGCGGCCAGCCTATTCATAACAAACCCGAAAAGGTACAAAAAAGAATAAAAGCTCTTTACGAAATAGATTCAACAATGGCCTGCCGCAAGAGTCATGAAAACGAGGCGGTTAAAACCATTTATAAGGAATTTCTTAAGGAGCCGAACAGTCATAAATCACACGAGATTCTGCATACTACCTATACCGACAGAAGAGAACTCCTTAAGAATAGTGTCGGTTAATTAAGTACAGCAGGTGGTCTTTAGTTTAGCTTTATATTGTTGCATAACCAGGTAGAATCTGAAAGTAATGGGCAAAAGTATTGTAAGTACAATAGGGCAGAAATGCAAAAGATGTTACTCTTGTATTAGAGAATGCCCTGCTATTGCTATCAGAGTTGTAAATGGTCAGGCTGTTGTTATAGGGGAAAGGTGCATAAGCTGCGGACATTGCCTGAAAGTCTGCTCTCAGCAGGCAAAACAGATAAAGAGCGATATAGAGGTTTTATTGGAGGATATTCTTACTTCAGGTAAAGCCGTCGCTATAATTGCTCCTTCTTTTGCTGCTTCTTTTCCCCAGAGCTATTCAAAACTGCCTGCTGCACTTCGTCTTCTGGGTTTTAAGACTGTTGCAGAAACAGCATTCGGTGCTGATCTGATCAGCCAGTTGTATTCCAGTGAAATGGAATCCTTTAAGGGAAAGACAATTATTAGTTCAGCATGCCCGGCTGTTTATAATTATATTGAAAAATATTTTGAAGAGCTGGTTCCAAATCTGGCAACTATTGTTTCTCCCATGATCGCTATGGGAAGATACCTGAAAGCGAACATGGGAAATGATATTAAAGTTGTATTTATAGGCCCCTGTGTTGCAAAGAAAAGCGAGTATATGGACGAGGAGGTCAGCGGAGCCATAGATGCAGTTCTTACATTTACTGAACTTAAGGAAATCTTTAAGAATAAAAAAATTGAGCTTTCTGAACTGCCGGATGGCGATTTTGATCCGCCGCACTCGCACTTGGGAAAGGTTTTTCCCCTGGCTGGCGGACTCTTGAAAACGGCTTATATTTCGAACGACATTCTTGCAAAGGAAACCATTGTTGTAGAAGGCAGGGATAAGGTACTTGAAATAATTAACGAAATAGCAAACGGCAATATAAATTCTAAGTTTATTGATATACTGTTTTGCGAGGGATGCATCAGCGGTCCTGCAATAGACAGCGACCTGAATTATTATTCGAAAAGAGAAAAGGTAATTAAATACTGCGAAGAAAAGATCAACAACGTCGATAAGCATTTGTGGAAAAGCAACCTGTACAACAGCAGGAATATTAATTTCAGAAGGGAATTTTCTTCGAAGAGCCAGAGAAAGCCGATGCCTTCGGAGGAAAAGATAAAAGAAATACTTGCCCGCTCAAATAAATTCGAAAAACAGGATGAACTCAATTGTACGGCATGCGGCTACGCTTCCTGCAGGGAATATGCCGTTGCAATTGCAAAGGGGCTGGCTGAAGATGAAATGTGCCTGCCGTACTTGATTGAAAAGCTCGAAAATGCATATGATGAATTGAAAAATACGCAGCAGCAGCTTCACTCGGCGGAGAAACTGGCCTCAATTGGGCAGCTTGCAGCCGGTGTGGCACACGAAATAAATAATCCCCTGGGCACAATCTTGCTTTATTCATCCATGCTGAGAAATGAGTGGTCGAAGGTTTCAGGCTGCAATCAGTACACGGAAGATCTTAACATGATAATTGATGAAACCAACCGCTGCAAGAATATTGTGGCAAATCTTCTGAATTTTGCAAGACAGGGAAAACTCAAAGTTGCAAAAATCAATATTTGGGAGCTTTTATCAAAGATAATGAAGGCTTTTTCCATAAATCCGGTTTATAAAGATGTTAAGATAGTTATGGAAAATACGGCTGATGATCCGGTTATTGAGGCTGATGCCGACCAGGTTAAGGAAGTATTCCTGAACGTTCTGAACAACGCATTTGAATCCTTTGAAGATAAGAAGGATAAAAACGTATTTGTAAAGGTCAGCAGACTTAATGATTATATTGCCATTGAGTTTAAGGATACGGGCTTGGGCATACCGAAGGAAAATATTAATAAGCTCTTTACGCCCTTCTTTACAACAAAGAAAATGGGAAAGGGAACAGGCCTGGGCCTGGCCATAACATACGGCATTATTAAAATGCACAGAGGAGATATTGGCGTTCAAAGTAAACCGGGTGAGGGGACCATATTCACGATAAAACTGCCTTCTCATCTTAACAATCCAACTATAATGAACTAAGGAGTTGAATAAATGTCAGTTCACGAAAAAGTAAAAAAGATTCTGCTTGTTGATGATGATTTTGATCTGCTTGAACAGCACAAGATTTTGCTTGAATCTAAAGGTTACGAAATTGTTACTGCTGAAAGCGTTGAAGAAGGCTGGAATCAGTTTAAGAAGGAAAAGCCTGATGCCGCAATTTTGGACCTCATTATGGAAGAGCACGATTCGGGCTTTATTCTCTGCCATAAAATAAAAAGGGATTCCTACGGGAAAAATATACCTGTATTTCTTTTGACGTCTGCCACTTATCTTACAGGCTATAAATTTGGTTCCTCAACAAGCGAGGAAAAGGAATGGATAAAATGCGACGCAGTGCTCAATAAACCGATTGTTTTTGAGGAACTTCTCAAAAAGTTAGAACATTTTTTTGAAACTGTGGTCTGATTTTTACTGTAAAGTATATATGTAATTATTCGTAAATTTATCGGGGTAAACTATCTGGTTTTGATTCATCATCTGTTCTGAAAATGGTTCCTAAAACTTAAAAAAAGGAAAAACAAGTGGACAACCATAAACCACATGTCCTGATTGTGGATGATGAAAGAGGACTCAGGCTGGGCACAAAGCGCCTTTTGGAAAGCGAAGGCTTTTATGCCGAAGCTGCTGAAAACGGAACTGAGGGGATCAGGCTGGCAAAAAGCATCGAGTTTGATCTGGCCATCATTGACCTTAAAATGCCCGATATTGACGGCATTGAGGTGCTTAAGGAGATCCGTAAGGCAAATCCGAATACAGTGTGCTTTATAGCTACTGCTTACGCAAGCTATGAAACTGCAATTGAATCCACTAAACTGGGAGCCTATAGTTATATTCCAAAACCATTTACTCCGGAGGAACTTCTCCTTCAGCTTAGAAAGGGTTATGAGAAGCGTCTTTTGATCCTGGAAGCTGAGCGCCTGAGAAAAGAGCGCGAGGAAAGGCTCCTGGAGATTGCCTATGAAAAGACAAGATTAAAAACCATAATTGATTCCATTACCGAAGGTGCGCTCGTAGTTAATAAGACCGGTGAACTGGTACTTTATAACTCCAGTGCCCTGAAGTACCTTGACCTGCATGAAATATTTATCGGGGATGTAATCCTCGAAATCCTTCCCATTGAAATTACTGCTATTATCAAAAAATTCATTAATTCTGAAATATACATTCCCAATTCATATTCAACTCAGATTGAACTCAGGCCAAATAAGGAGCTCGTCATTGAAGCTACCTGCTCTCCGGTTCCACACGCAGACGGCTCTCTGGCTGGTGTTGTTACGGTTATTAGAAATATAACCGAATCTGTTAAAGTTGAAGCTGTGAAATCACAATTTGTTTCCATGGTAGCCCATGAGCTGAAAACGCCCCTGGCTGCCGTTATAGGTTTTCTTAAGATAATTCTGGACAACGAGGTTAATGTTTCGCCCGAACAGCAGAAAGACTTTCTTGAAAGATCCTTCTCAAGGCTCCAGGGCCTTGTTGTAATGGTAAACGACCTGCTGGATATTTCCAGAATGGAACTGAAGAAAACTCAGCGCGAAATTAAAGAGCTTGAAATCGATCAGACAATCAAATCTATAATTGAATTTCTCGAATTAGAACTCCAAAAGAAAAATATTACGGTCACCCTTCATAACGATTCTCCAGAATACAAACTTAAAGCTGATCAGAACGAAATAAACAGACTCTTTACCAATATGCTAAGCAATGCTGTTAAATATAATAAAGACAACGGTTCTATCGATATAAACATTATTAACTCAGGAAATTATCTCGTAACCAGAATTTCTGATACCGGCATTGGTATGACAAAAGATGAGAAGAGCAGACTCTTTCAGGAATTCTACAGGGTTAAAAACGATAAAACCCGTGGCATCAGCGGCACAGGGCTCGGACTTTCAATCGTAAGGCGGATTGTTGATTCCTATGCAGGCAGAGTTGAAGTTGACAGTAAGCCCGGTGAAGGCACGACCTTTTCCGTGTTTCTGCCTGTCAGCATTAAAAAATAAAACTGAGTTGTTTTTCTGTCTGAAATTATTTTCTGACAGTATTACAGATCAACCGTAATTAAAGATTTCATTCGTCCTAATTCATAACTTCTAATAATTTAAAGTTGGAGAATGCCTATGGCACTGATCGCAATCATCGATGATGATCCGGATATTCTTGATGCCAGTACTCTGGTTCTTGAATCAAAAGGATATGAGGTAGTTACAGCTTCAAATCCCTCGGATGGCTATGCAATTGTTTTAAAGCATAATCCGGATCTTATCATTCTGGATGTAATGATGGATGAGCCTGATGACGGGTTCTTCCTTGCCCAGAAGTTCAGAAGGAATAACGTCCGCACGCCGATAATTATGTATACTTCTGTATCCAAGACTATCGGAATGGATTATGGTGCAAGTGAAATGGTTCCTGTAGACGACTTTGTAGAAAAGCCAATCACTCCGGATGAATTAATTAAAAAGGTCGAAAAACTTTTGGTCCACCAGGTTAAGGAGTAATAATATGCTGGTACTGGAAAAAAACTCGTTGACAGAAGAAGTTGAAAGCCTCGTGGAGCAATACGGGACCGAACGCTCGGCCCTCCTCCCAATACTTCAGGCTGTGCAAAGAAAGCACAAATATATCAGTGATTTTGTTCAGCAGGAAATTGCCAGGCTTCTGGATATCCATCCTGTTGAAGTATACAGCGTGGTTTCTTTCTATTCATTTCTTCATTCAGAACCCCAGGGCAGAAACATAGTACGCCTGTGTCAGACTATTGCCTGCGATATGGCGGGAAAGGAAGCCGTCGCAAGGGCTGTTGAAAGAGAACTGGGTATTAGTTTCGGCCAAACCACGAAGGATAAAAGGATAACTTTAGAATATGCTAACTGCCTGGGAATGTGTGATCAGGGGCCCGCTATGATTGTAAATGACAAGGTCTATAATCACCTGACACCTGAAAAAGCTATTAATATTCTAAATGAAATCAAATAGGAGCCAATATGAAACCTAACGGAAATAAACCTGCCGGGCGTCAGGGAGCTGTGCTGTTTTCTGAATATGCGCAGGGCAGCGGAATAATGAAAGCTCTGGAGTTTGGCCGGGAAAATATTCTCCTTGAACTTAGGGAGTCTAAACTAAAAGGCAGAGGCGGCGCAGGCTTTCCTACAGCAACAAAATGGATGCTTGTGGCAGCCGCTAAATCAGAAGAAAAATTTATCGTATGTAACGCCGATGAGGGTGAACCCGGTACATTCAAGGACAGGGTGCTCCTGCTTGAATATCCTGAACTTGTTTTCGACGGTATGGTTATTGCAGGCTATACACTCGGGGCAAAACAGGGAATTGTTTACCTGAGAGGTGAATATGAATATATGCTCAAACCGCTTGAGGACTATCTCGGACAGATGAGAAAAGATAACCTCCTGGGAAATAATATCCTTGGCAACCCCGACTTTAACTTTGATATAATAATCCGGCTCGGCTCGGGGGCTTATGTCTGCGGCGAGGAAACCGCTCTCATTGAATCACTCGAAGGAAACCGCGGAGAAGCCAGAAACAGGCCTCCTTACCCGGTTAATACTGGTTATCTTGGAAGACCAACAGTTGTAAATAATGTTGAAACACTTGCCTCGGTGCCTCATATTATCACCAAAGGGGGAGAGTGGTTCAGGACTTTCGGAACCGATAAATCCACGGGCTCCAAACTGTTCTCTGTTTCAGGCGACTGCGATTACCCCGGTGTATATGAACTCCCCTGGGGGACAAAAATAATGGACCTCCTGAAACTCGTTGGTGCTAAAAATACCAAAGCAGTCCAGGTTGGCGGCGCCTCAGGCATCTGCCTGCCAAAAAGCCAATTCGAAAGGACATTGGCATATGAAGATGCTGCAACCGGCGGATCCATAATGATCTTTAATGAAAGCCGCAATATGCTGAGGGTTCTGAAGAACTTTATGGAATTCTTTGTTGAAGAATCCTGCGGACAGTGTACACCTTGCAGAGTCGGAAACGTGAAGCTGCTTGAAGGAATTGAAAAAATAGAAAAAGGGACCTATACTTTCAGCCAGCTGAATAATCTTAAGGAACTCGGCAAAACCATGCAGGTAGCCTCTAAATGCGGATTAGGCCAGTCAAGCCCCAACGCATTCTTATCCATTCTGGAAAACTTTAAAGAGGAAATATTCAATAAAAATGGTTTCGGAGGTCATAATGGAAAATAAAGATACGCGCAGAGTACCAGTCAGTCAAAAGCCTCATGTTGTTGAAAAACCCGCAGATATCCATACCATCGGCGGTACGGTAACAATAGAAATAAATGAGAAGAAGGTTTCCATTCCACTTGGCACAACTATACTCGATGCATGCAGGGAAAACCAGATCCACATTCCCACACTGTGCCACCATGAGGACCTCTGTGTTGCAGGCGTCTGCAGGGTCTGTGTTGTGGAAGTTGAAGGCATGCGCACTCTTCAGGCCTCCTGTACCTACCCGATTACTGCTCCTATAAAAATCCATACTTCTACGCCCATGGTAAGAAAAGCAAGACGTCACATCATTGACCTGCTTTTAAGTGAACACTACGGGGAATGCTATTCCTGCTTCAGAAACCAGAACTGCGAGCTACAGAAGCTTGCCAAAGAATATGGGGTGGACCAGTATAACTTCGGACATCTGGATAAGCCCAGATATGAAACGGACCATTCTTCAGCCTCTGTGATCAGGGATATGAATAAGTGCGTCCTTTGTAAAAGATGCGTCAGAACCTGTATAGACCTACAGGAAGTGGGCGTCCTCGAAGCCATTAACAGGGGACATGAAACACACATCGGCACATTCTTCGATAAGCCTCTTGCCGACGTGATCTGTATTAATTGCGGCCAGTGCATTAACCGCTGTCCTACTGCAGCCCTGCGTGCTAATGATCCTTCGGATGAACTCTGGGCTGCAATTGACAACCCGAAAAAACACGTGGTAATCCAGACCGCCCCGTCCCCAAGAGCAGGAATTGGAGAAGAGTTCGGCCTTGAACCGGGACATTCACTGACCGGAGAACTTAATTCGGCCCTCCGCAGAATAGGCTTCGATAAGGTGTTCGATACTAACTTTACTGCCGACCTCACCATCATGGAAGAGGGCACAGAGCTTCTGAACCGTCTTAAAAAAGCTATCGTGCTTGGTGATGAATCTGTCAAGCTGCCTCAGTTTACTTCGTGCTCACCAGGCTGGGTTAAGTTTATTGAACACTTCTATCCCGAATATCTGGATTATCTTTCAACCGCAAAGTCACCACAGCAGATGTTTGGTGCTGTAATAAAAACTTTTTATGCCCAGGAAACCGGCATAGACCCGGCTGACATCGTTTCAGTAGCTCTGATGCCATGCTCGGCAAAGAAGTTTGAATGCAACCGTCCCGAGATGCGCGCCTCCGGATTTAAGGATGTTGACTACGGCCTGACAACACGTGAGCTCGCGCAGATGATCAAGGAAGCAGGCATTTATCTGCCTGAAATGCCAAAGAGCCATTTCGACGATCCTTTCGGAGACGCTTCCGGAGCCGGCCTCATTTTCGGTGCTACGGGCGGCGTTATGGAAGCTGCCTTAAGAACCGTCTATGAACTCGTAACGGGAAGGGAAGTTCCTTTTAAGAATCTGAACATAGCTCCCTGCCGCGGTTTTGACGGCATTAAACAGGCTTCTGTTAAACTGGAGAACTGCAAACCTGAGTTTAACTATCTGGAAGGCGTGGAACTTAAGTTTATTGTTGCCCATGGAACAGCCAATGCCAAGAAGGTTATGGAAATGCTGAAAAAGGGTGAACTTAAAGACGTCCATTTTGTGGAGATTATGGCCTGCCCCGGCGGATGCCTCGGCGGCGGAGGCCAGCCTATACCTACTTCAGAAGAGATCAGGAAAAAACGTGCACAGGCAATCTATGCCGAGGATGAATCACTGACGCTTAGAAAATCTCATGAAAATCCGTACGTAAAATATATCTACGAGAACTTCCTGATTGAAGGGCCGTGCAGCGAGCTCTCACATCACCTGCTGCATACCCATTACTTAAAACGCGGTAAATTTATCGCATGATGTGAAGTATCCTTGAGTGACGTAACCTCCAATTACGCAAAAGAAGCCGGACTGATATCCGGCTTTTTTTATTTCTGGCTTAAAAACAAAAAATAATATTCCAGTTGTGCTGAAATTATAATTCTTGTAAGTTTCCGGATAAATTATTCCCGTATCTGGAACTGCCTGCAATCCGGGAATAAACTTCGTAAATTGCAAACCTTATTGACAGATTTGGATGATAACACGCGTTATATCCTTCTATGCCTGTGAATTTGAATGTTTTAAGGATTGCGGCTCTTTGTACATTATTTCTGAAGTAATAAGGATCCTGACATTATATGAAGATTGCTCAAGTCTTCTTTCAAAATACCGTGCTGCTTTCTTTGATTCTGTTCCAGGCGGTTGTTTTTGCGCAAAATGTAAATCCTGAATTATCCCGTATTAGAGGGGTGGTTATGGATGAAAAGGGCCGCGAGCTTCCGGGTGCAAATGTAGTCCTTTTAGAAAGTAATATCGGCTCTACAGCGGCTATTAACGGCAGCTACAGGATTCAGAATGTTAAGCCAGGGCAATACACAATAAAGGCATCATTTTTAAGCTATGAACCTTCGCTGAAGATTATTACAGTTGAAGCTGGAAAGACGCTCGAAATTAACTTTTCACTTAAACCTTCCAGTTTTCAGATCGGCGGCATTGAAGTTCTGGGGGAAACTGACCTCCTTCCTAAGGACGCCGCCACAAAAACATTTATCAGCAGCGGGGAAATTGAACACTACCAGGCATCCAGTCTGAAGGATGTTCTTGATCTTGTTCCCGGCGTACAGAAAACCGAAAACCCCGGAATCGGAAAAACCGGCCAGGCTGCCATTAGGGGCGACGACCAGGATCTCAATTCAGCTTTAGGTACGCTCATTCTGGTGGACGGCACGCCGGTTTCAAACAATGCTAACCTCCAGTTCGAAAGGATGTCTAACTCTAGTACCGGAAATTCCAACAGGGGCGGAGGAGCCGACCTGAGGACAATTCCTGCCGATAATATCGAATCAATTGAAGTGATCACGGGACTTCCTTCTGTCAGGTACGGGGATATGACTGAAGGCGTAATAAATGTAAAGACAAAAACAGGCCGCCAGCCTAACCGCCTTAAGATTAAAAACAATCCCGACACACGGGAAGCCAACCTCGGGGGCGGATTTAATCTGTCTTCCGGAGGCCTGAGCTATAACTTAAATGCTGCAAGAAGCGAAAGAGACTTAAGAAAACAGGGGGATGAATTTACCCGCCTTACTGCGCAGAGCGTTTTCTCTTCTTCAGCCTTTGATGACCTCCTGAAATTTAACAATAAGCTGCAGGCACAGATGATTTTTGATGAGGAAGAGCCCAAAGGCGACGTAATGCAGACAAAAAACTATAACCGTGGCTATTCCATTGGCTATTCTGGCTGGGGAAAATATACTTTTGAAGAAGGAACATCTTCCTTTGAGTATGATGCTTACCTGAACTTAAGAAGGGAAAATTCAATGAGGTCAAGGCTGAACTATACCCTTATGGTACTTCCTGACGGGGACACGGTTTCATCATACATTGGCAGGATAGAGACCAGAGGAAATGAATGGAATGCCGGGGGAAGACTTGAATGGAATAAGATCCTTTTTACTGGGGACCTGGTACACAGTTTCTTACTGGGAACTGAAGTGCAGTATAATGCTAATGCGGGTGAAGGCGTAAAGCTTGATTCCGTACTAAACTATTATGGAAATGATTCCCAAAGAAGATCCTATAAGTTTGATGATATTCCGGGGCAGACGCTCTTAAGCCTTTATGCGCAGAACAAAATGACGTGGCACAGTCTGTTCGACTTTAGCCTGACGCTTGGTTTAAGATATGAAATGTACCGCCCTTATGAATTTAACCTTAAAGGCCTTTTAGGCGATGGTGACATTGTCAGATCTCATCAGGGCTCATTCTTAAACCCCAGGATGAACTTCATGGCCTATTTCTCAAAATCCAGCCAGCTGAGGCTGAGTGCAGGAGAAACTTCCAAATCGCCTGCAATGAGTTCACTTTATAACCCTCCTTATTACGGAGACTGGAGAAATCCTGTCAGCGGGAAGATACAGTATTTTATTATTGACCAGAGGGTGCCGGAACTGAGGGGCTTCAGGGAGTCACAGTTCGAAATGGCCTACGATCACAGGTTTTTTAATTTCCTGGGAACTACTTTTTCAGCCTACTACAAGGAAAGAAAGAATGAAAATAAAGGGCAGCCCATTCCGGTTTCAACTGTTCTAAGCAGCAAAGGGAAGCTAACGGCATACCATATTACTAATTATAGTCTGCAGGAGAACCTGGGCTGGACAATATCAAAGGGGCTTGAGTTTACGCTGAGAACGGGAAAAATTAAACCTCTTAATATGAGTTTTGTGGTTACGGGCTCCTATTATAACCAGAATTCGGGAACAGGGGTTACAATCTACGACTTCGATCCTGACATAACAAAAGGGCAGATACCAAACTATAAACCTTCAGGAGTAAACGTAGATACACTGATGGCTTTTGCCTATAAGCCGGGAACTCATTGGAACGACAGGCTGCAAATAAATTATTATCTGAAATATACACTGCCCCCGCTTGGACTTTGGATTACACTGAGAGCTGAGCAGGTGCTTTTTGAAAATTTTCAAAACCTGGACCAGGAGTATGAAAATTACAACCTTTTGACTGAAAGCGACAAGATTAATTACAATTTTCAGCGCAAAATTGTACACATAGTCGGGAAATGGCTTTTTAATATAAACATCAGTAAATCTCTTTCTAAAGATGCTGAAATATCTTTTTATGTAAATAATCTCCTGGATGATCCTGCAATTATCAGGACCTACTTTTCACCTACTACAATCGGTGAGTTTGGAAGAAATCCCGAATTGTTTTATGGAATAGAGTTCAGCTGGATTCTTGACAACATTTTTAAAAGGAATGATTAATGAAAAAAATAATTTTCTTTGCTGCACTGGTTCTGTTTAGTTTTATGGAGGGCTGTAGTGAAAAGGCTCCTGTTACGCCTGATGGCGGATCCCAAATGATTATTAAAGCCTACTGGAATGATTCGCAGGATTCAATTCCGCACTATGTCCCTATGGCCAATGCCAAGGTAATCTTAACCTCTGCATATGGTACACAGGTTAAATCTACAGATGCAAACGGCATACTTGAATTAACCGGTCTGCCTAGCGCCGTTTATGACGTTTCTGTGAGAATGCAGCATCCTTTGGATGCATCAATCTCGCTTATAGGAACCAGGCTTTCAATCTCTACATCAACCGAAAAAGCGGCAGTAGATACAATATATGCCAAAGCAATTTCCAACTCTGGCATAGCCATAAATGAAATTTATTTGGGTATCAGCAATCGCTACTTTTATGACCAGTTTATTGAACTCTATAATTCCAGCGACAGCGTCAAGTATCTGGACGGGATGATGGTCATGCGCTTTTCCATGAATACCTCCGGTAAAGGTTCCGGTGCAGATGAAGGGGATGATGGCGACATTGACGGTGTGACATATGCTTTTAAGTTTCCAGGCAACCCGGGTGAAAAAAATTATCCTTTCCCGCCAAAGAAATTTCTTGTCCTGGCTCAAGGTGCCATTGACCACAGAAGCAGCGGGGGTATTGACCTTTCAAATGCCGACTGGGAATTTTTCAACCAATACTCTACTAAAGAACTGGACAATTCATCGGTCCCGAACCTTCTTTCAATGCGGTCTGATAAAACAACCGATTTTATAATATCGCTTACAAATGATGTTGTTATTGTTTCAGATGGAAAGGACCAGAACTGGCAGGATGGCATTGATATTTCTACTGTTCTCGATGGGGTTGAATACCAGGCGGATGCCACCAACGCTAAGACACTCGATTCCAGGATAGACAGAAAATATTTCATAATTCCTTCTCAGTCTGGAAAGTCATTCCAGAGAAGAGAGGCTGGTGGCGATACCAATGACGCGTCACTTGATTGGGAGGGAATTCCTCATCCCACACCAGGATATCAGAAATAGGTGAGGGAAAAACAGATGCGTAAAAATATTTTAATACCGGCTCTTTTTCTAATTGTATTTACGTCTCTTGCCCAGGCCCAGAACGTGAGAATAAAGTCACTTGGAGGAATAATTTACGGCCTGGACGACAGGGATAACTCACTTAATCCTTATGACTTTGGTAGTAACCCTGCATGGCTGATAAATGATGAAAAGGAGACCTGGCTTAATATTACTCCCTCATACGGCAAAACTTGGGGAGACTACAAGCGTCTTTATGATTCCAAAAGTGCCGATGAAGAGGGCATCTCCTTTACAGGTGTAAAGCCGCTCGGGGAGAATGGAACATTCCTCGGAAGGGCTACCTATTCTAATGAGACGAGGAAGGATGTCTACAGGTCACTTGAATACAGCCCCTATGGCGGCGAGGCTTTTTTCATTACCGATACTACAATGGGAAACTTCAGATACGATGGCCCCGCCGTTGGCTTTATTTACAGCTTCGAACTCCTGCCCGGGCTTTTTACAGGAGTGGAGGCAAATTATCAGCTCTTAGACGGCCTGAAAAATATATATTCTGCCGCAAAGTCGCTTTACAGGGATGTTAACGGAAAACTCGGCCTTGCCTATAAATTTTCAGACGGCCTCGTGCTGGGACTGGATTTTGAACTCCTTGATACCCAGGAAGCTCTGGAAATGAAAGATGCGCTTGGACAGAATTACGTTGAAATATTTAACTACCGCGGTGAAACTTATTCTACTTTTCTAAGAAGGTTGATTGTCAACGAGAAAATCAGGAAACAGGGTGAGAAGTTTGGCGCACAAATTTATTACAGGCCCCTGGAAAACTTTGAGACGGCACTGAAAGCTGACTATGCACTTTCAGAAACGAAGTTCTTTATTCCCTCAGACTACCTGATGGAATTCGAAGAATCTTTTGCCACATTTGAAAGCTATAACTTTGCTTTGCAGGCAAGATACAGGCCGCTGCGGAATCTGACGCTGGGAGGATCAATCAGTTATCTTAAGGACGATTCCTGGACTAAAAATCCTGACCGCGCTCTAATGCTTTGGAAGTGGAATGTAAATAGAACTATACTTGGAGCGGGAGCTACTTACAAAATTGAGCCGCTTAATCTTATGCTTGCACTTGATCTGGAAGCCGGACTGATAAAAACAGATTCCTCGAAATATATCGACCTGAAATTTCACAAATTTTCTGCTTTCAATAATGTTGCACGCCTGGGAGCGGAATATGAATTTCCAGGCGACTTTTTCTTAAGAGCTGGATACAGTATTGGCAAGAACGAGGCAGACCTGATTTCAGGGGGCAGAAACGTGGCGGTTAATTATGCAACATTCGGTCTGGCCTTCAGAATATTTGAAACGGCTAAAATTGACTTCATGATGCAGTATGGAAATAAGTCCCCGCTGGGCTACACACATTATTCAAGGGATCACTTCAGCGCAGCTGCAACAATCAGATTAAATACTTTTTAAACGCCTGAAAGTAAGCGCCGTGAATTATTGACAAAGGGCGGATAAATAGTTAAATATAGAAAAATAACTTCCATTTGCGGGTTTCAGCTGGAAGGATTCGATGTGACTTAAATCACACAAAGGTTCCCAGTGTATATATGGAATAACAGTATGAGCTTGCGGCAGATCACAATTTAAAATTAAAAAAGCAATAAGGCTGAAACTTTATTGCTTTATCATTTTAGTTTTGTTAAAATATTTTTAGGAAAACCCGTAAAACGACTTTGCTATGAAATAACCTGATTAAATCTCTTCATTAAAAATGACTCCTTCCAGTTAAAAATCTAAAAGGGGTCCAGATATGCCGCCCGCCTTAGGGCGGCATATTTTATGGCCCTAAACTTCTAATATGATTACGCCTTTATTGCCTCAGCTTTTTTGTTTAGTTATTTCTTCTTAATTTAATATCGTTTGTATCTTAACATTATAATATATCTATGATAAGTTTCAGCCAGGCAAATGAAATAATACTTAATGCACTGAAATCTCTTCAGCTTAAGACAGAGTTCGTGGGGATTTTGGATGCCCAGGGCAGGACTCTTGCTGTAGACATAATTTCAGACGTGGATCTACCTCCTTTTAACAACTCAGCCATGGACGGCTTTGCCGTTATGTATAGTCCGGGCATCAGGAACTGGAGCATTAAAGGAGAAATATCAGCCGGGAATTATAGCGATATCTCAGCTGACATGATTTCTGCAGTTTCCATTATGACAGGAAGCAGGCTCCCTGAAGGTTTTGATACGGTAATTCCGGTTGAAGATGTATTTATAAGAGAGCAGAATATAATTCTTAATACAAATGCCAGATTTACTCAGGGAATGAATGTCTCAAAAAGAGGGCAGGACCTCTTAAAGGGGCAAATAGCACTGAATAAAGGTGCTTTTCTTAAAGCACCGCAGATAGCTGCACTTGCTTCATGCGGGAAAACGGAAGTAAAAGTTTATGAAAAACTTAAGATCGGCGTTCTGGCAACCGGGGATGAACTAGTTGAGATCAGCCAGGTTCCGGCAGGCGATAAGATAAGGGCCTCTAACCTCTACTCGATTCTTAGCGCAATAAAAGAAATGGGCATGATCCCTTTGAACTTCGGTGTTGTAAAGGATAATAAAGACGAGATAAAAACCGCAGTCAGCAACGCTCTTGATAACTGCCATATGCTGATTACAACCGGGGGAGTCTCAGTAGGAAAATTCGATTTTGTAAAGGAAGTATTTGATGAACTGGGCATTGGGACAGTCTTTCATAAAATTAATATAAAGCCGGGAAAGCCGGTTCTTTTCGGCTTAGGGCAAATTAACGGAAGCCCTCAGCCTGTTTTTGGCCTGCCCGGAAATCCGGTTTCGTCTTTAGTTACTTTTTATCTGTTTGTTAAATCAAATGTTATGAAATGTTTTGGGGGCAATGAACTTACCTCAATTAAAGCACTTCTTAAAAATGACATTAAGAAAACGGATTCCAAGAGGCATTTTCTGAGAGGATTTATAACAAAGGATGAGAGCGGGAAAATGACGGTGAATTCTGTAGGACAGCAATCCTCGGGTAACCTGGTACAAATGAGTTTGTCAAACTGCCTTATAGTAGTTGAAGAGGAAGTGACAAACCCCTTAAAGGGTGAGGAGGTGGAATGTATAATGATATAACTGCAGCAATCCTTTCAGGCGGAAAAAGTACACGCATGGGGGAAAATAAGTCTTTAATGAAGATAGGTGAGAAGGCCGTAATTGAAAGGGTGAAGGAACTTCTGGGACCATTATTCCACAAAGTGAATCTGATTACCAACGACCCCGAAGAGTACAGCTTTCTTAAACTTGAAACCTATGGGGATATTTATCCGGGCAGGGGCCCTCTTGCCGGAATACACTCGGCTCTTATAAATTCCGGGACCGATAAGTGCTTTATTATATCCTGCGATATTCCGCTGATGAAAAGTCAGATGATAGAATATCTCGTTAAATTCCCGACAGACAAAATGATTACTATAGCCCGCGCTAACGGGTTCGTTCAACAGCTCTGTGGACTATACCATAAGAACTGTATCCCAGAGGCTGAAAATATACTCTCAGTTAAAGAACTGAGTGAAATAAGAGCTCCCGGGCAAAGAGAAAGAAGATGCAGCGTTCTGGAACTTATAGGCAAAGTGGGCGCCGAAATTATCGATGCCGCAAAGCTGCCTTTTTATGCAGACGATATGTACTATAATATGAACCGTAAGGAAGAGTTTGAATACGTGAAGTCCAGACTGTTAACTGATGCCGGCGAGTGTTAGTTTTATTTCATTATTATTATTTTTCTTTCTTTATACTTTGAACATTTTATTAAATGAAATCAACTCAGATTAGCAGGAAATCTTTTCTTAACTGGCTCGGCTGGATGCTTTTTGCCGCTGTTGCCATTGTCTGGCATTCACTTACCGACTGGGAGTTGAGAAACAGAAAAAAAAATAGCCTAATAAAAATTCCGGCTCCCGTTGCACCGGGGCTTACAATATATGGCCAGGCTATTACTTTCAGGGATGCCGACAGTATTAAAGTATATTCGGCAAAATGCACGCATCTAGGCTGCCTTATAAGTAAAATTGAAAATGAAACTCTAGTCTGCCAGTGCCATGGATCAAGATTCTCCAAAGAAGGCACACCCCTTAAAGGTCCTGCTTCAAGACCCTTAGACAGGCTCGGTTTTACAAAAGATGCAGATGGCGGGATTACCGTATATGCAGCAGAATAATAGACTTCAAAAATTCAGCATTAAAACCGTTTCAGGGAAAATAATTTCCCAATATGGAAATATTGCGTTTGCATCGTTTATTATAGCTGTTATCTCCGGAATTCTTCTTGCAATATCATATAACATCAAAAATCCCTACGACTCTGTTTCCTCAATGCTGCTTACCGATCCTGCGGCTGTTCTTATGAGAAATATCCATAACTGGAGCGCACAGTTATTTCTTGTATTTTTAATTCTGCATACTTACGACCACCTGAAACGCTTTACCGAAAAAAGGGTTAAAAGCGCCGTGTGGCTCCGCCTTTCGTTATCTGTAATTGCCGGTTTTTTTGTAATGCTTTCGGGATTTATTCTAAAAGGAGATGCCGACAGCCTTCAGGCCTTCAGAATTATAAGCTCATTGCTTGAAAAGCTGCCTTATATTGGAAAACAGATCTCATATTCATCCCTGGGGGAAATTAAGGATTTTCAAATATTGTACGTGCATCATATTGCAACCTCTACAATCTTTCTCTGGATAGTTATTGTTGAGCATGCGCGTAGGTTCTGGCCAAAATTTTTAATAGTATTCTATCTGCTGCCTTTAATCATCCTTGCCGGTTATATTCTTCCTCCGGGACTTCACGATAACTTAAGTCCGGTTATTAAAGGACCATGGTATTTCCTGGGGCTTCAGGAAGCGTTTCACTGGCTTAAAACACCTTTAGTAGTGGTGGCTGTTTCAGCCGCTGCTTTTATTATTTTTTATTCCCTGCCAAAGCTCTCAGACAAGAGATCACTTATTGCTAAAAAGCTTTTGCTTGCAATGGCTTTATTGTATGGGGCTCTCATTGTTGTTGGATTCTTCTTCAGAGGTGAAAACTGGGAGCTTACACCGCCCTGGAAAAACCCCGCAGTCATAAACCTGAGATTCGTTCCTTTTACCGATATATCCGGCCTGGCTTCTATGAATGTTAAAAGTTCAGACATCCCCACTGTCCTGGGGAGAAGGGAAGGATGCCTTGTATGCCACGTAAACATGAAGGGATTTTCTCCTTCTCATAATCCGGCGTCAATAGGATGTTCATCCTGTCACAGCGGAAACCCCTTCACACTTGAAAAACGCGATGCCCACAGAAACTTGATCCTTATACCCGGTAACCTTTCCACTGCAAGGATCAGCTGCGGAAATTCCAGCTGCCATCCCGGAATTATTCCAAGAGTGGAAAATTCCATTATGACTACGATGATGGGTGTCGTCAGCGTTGACAAATATGTATTTGGCGAAACCTCCTCACTTTCAGGATCTGAACGGATTACCGACTTAGGTTATTCACCAGCAGATATACATCTCAGAAATTTATGCGCCTCCTGCCACATTGGAGCAGAGAAAACTGAATTCGGACCTGTTTCCGAGCTTTCCCGCGGCGGCGGATGCAATTCATGTCATCTTAACTACAGCCGCGAAGCCCTGGAAAGCCTTAAGAGTTATCAGTCTGAAAGAAGCGGCGGGAAGGAAATAAGATCACCTGAATTTCACCCGGATCTTTCGTCTAAGGCTGCAGACGAGTTCTGCTTCGGATGCCACAGCCGCTCCGGGCGCATCTCAACGAGCTATGAAGGATGGTATGAAACCAGCCTGACACCTAAACAGGTTATCGGAAAACAGGGCTTCAGAATCCTTCAGGATGGCAGGGTGTTTCACGAAATAACACCCGACATACACTTTGAAAAAGGAATGCTATGCATAGACTGCCATACCTCCGCGGAAGTAATGGGGGATGGAAAAGTTTACCCGCATAAGGAAGACCAGGTAAAGATTAGCTGTACAGACTGCCACAGGACATCATTTAATAACCTGGTGAGCCTTAAAGAACTTGACTTCGAATCCGGAAAGATCGCTTCTTTAAGAAACGCTGACAAAAAGGGCCGGGTATTTCTTTATACTGAAAAAGGGAAGGTTCCCCTTATTAACACTCTTGCCATAAATAATAAGGCCATTCTGATCGGAAAGGATAAAAGCGATTCCCTTGAGCTGAAGGCTCCGCTTAGAGTCTGCCTTGAAAGTAAATCGCATGGGCGCCTTTCCTGCAGCACCTGCCATTCCCCCTGGGCTCCCCAATGCCTGAACTGTCATACCGCCTTCAATCCAAATGCTGAAGGTTTCGACCTGCTGGATAACGCTGAAACAAAAGGGGACTGGATTGAACATCCCGGTGAAATGCTGCACGACAGTCCCGTTCTTGGAACAAGGCTCGTTAAGGATTTAAACGGAAATCAAAAAAGAATAATAGGTACCTTTGTTCCCGGCATGATTCTCTCAATTGACAGGTCTGCTTTCTCGAGGGGTGCAAAAAAGGAAGACCTTTTCCGCAGGTTCTATGCACCTGCGTTTTCACATACAATAGTGAGGACTTCCAGAAGCTGCACCTCGTGCCATAATAACTCTGCTGCAATCGGATTTGGAAGGGGAGAACTGACTTATATAAAACAGGGGAGTTTTGGAAAATGGAAGTTTAAGGCAAAATATCCTCACAATAAGTTTGACGGATTGCCGCAGGATGCGTGGGTGGGATATCTGCAGACAAAAAGAACTGACGCCTCAACACGCAAAGGAGCCAGGCCTTTTACGGTTGACGAACAGAAGAAAATATTAACCGTGGGTGCCTGCCTGACCTGCCATAAGCCGGATTCAAACGTAATGAATAATCTCCTTCTTGATCCGGGCAGAACTTTTTCAAGTGTCAGCACTAAATGTGTTCTGCCCGCCTGGCGTTAAATTCCAAGGATAATATGTCTTCTTAATCCCAAAAATATGAAAACCTGATATTCTTTTTCCTTCAAATAATAAAACCCCTGGTGTCCATTTTAAAACTCCCTGCAAAATTAATTCAATACCTAGCATTTATAACTGGCAGAATATTTGATATTTATAAATATAAGGTTTTGGAGAATCCAATGAGTTTTAAAATAAACAACGATGAGCCCTTGTTTCCGATCAGCAAGGCTGCCGAGCTTCTTAACGTGTCCATACCTACACTCAGGATGTATGAGCGCGAAGGCTTGATAATACCTTTTAAGAAAAGTACCAGCCACAGGCTTTTCTCAAAAAACGACCTGGAACGCATAGAGTGCATCCGCCGTGCAATTAATGAAAGCAAGATCAGCATTAACGGAATTAAAATGATTTATTCTCTCATCCCTTGCTGGAATATTGTGGGATGTTCTTTGGAATCAAGAAAAAAATGCACCTCCTTCGGAGATAATCACGAGCCATGCTGGACTATAAAACATCCGGGTACTGAATGTGAAAATAAAAACTGCCGGGAGTGCCCGGTGTATAAAGATTTTTCCGAATGCGGACGAATAAAGGAATCAATTAAAAATCTTGGGGAAAAATAATGAATCCAATATCCAGAAGAAAATTCCTGAAGATCTCTGGCGCCACACTGGGCCTTGCTGCTGCAGCGGGTTCTACATTAAATGCTGTGGTTAAAAACGCGGAGAAGTTAAATCCCTCTTCAGGAATGCTGAAAAAAGGAATCCGGAAAATTCCTACCTTCTGCGACGTATGTTTCTGGAAGTGTGGTGCTATTGCATACCTGAAGGACGGGGAACTGTGGAAAATTGAGGGTAACCCTTTGGACCCCTTAAGCCGGGGAAGACTCTGCCCGAGGGGTACCGGCGGAATCGGAATGCATACCGATCCCGACAGGCTGAAGTCGCCTCTTATCAGAAGAAGCTACAGGGGGGAGGAAAGATGGACAGAAGTGACATGGGACGAAGCTTTCAGCTACATCGCCGAAAAAATGCAGAAAATTAAAGCTGAATACGGACCTGAAGCAGTAGCCTACTTCAGCCACGGCATAGGAGGGGGCTTTATTAAACACACACTGAAGGCTTATGGCGCCATCAATATGGCGGCACCTTCTTTTGCCCAGTGCAGGGGACCCCGCGACATCGGCTTCAAACTCACCTTCGGTCATGAGGTCGGAAGTCCTGAAAGAACAGACATAAAAAACAGCAGGTGCATCGTACTCATAGGCTCCCATCTCGGCGAAAACATGCATAATACACAGATGCAGGAGTTTGCTGAGGCTGTGGGCAAGGGAGCATCTGTAATTGTTGTGGATCCGAGGTTTTCAACTGCGGCATCAAAGGCTAAGTATTATCTCCCATTGAAGCCCGGAACGGACATTGCGCTGCTTCTGGCCTGGATGAATGTCCTTTTGAAAGAAAACCTTTATCATAAAGAATATGTAGATAAGTACGGCTTCGGATTTGAACAGTTTACTTATGAGGTTGAATCGTGTACTCCGGAATGGGCTTATCCTATAACAGGAATTGAACCTGAGATTATCCGCGAAACCGCGCGTGAAATGGCACGTTATAAACCTTCCACGCTTGTGCATCCGGGGCGCCATTCCGCCTGGTACGGCGATGACACACAGAGAAGCCGTGCAATTGCTCTACTGAATGCCCTGCTTGGAAGCTGGGGAAATAAGGGAGGGTTCTATACCCCTGCAAGCCTGGATGTGCCCGCATACCCGTATCCGGCTTATCCCGTTTCAGCAAAAAGTAAGGCCGATAACCCGGGCAATAAATATCCCTTTGCATCTGAACAAATTACAACAGGAATCCGCGAAGCTACAATTTCAGGTAATCCTTATCCCATAAAGGGCTGGTTTACTTATGCCGTTAACCTCATGCAGGCACTGCCACAGGTTGATGAAACAATCAGGGCAATACAAAATCTCGATCTCCTGGTGGTTGTGGATGTCGTTCCAAGTGAGATGGCAGGCTGGGCTGACGTTGTTCTGCCTGAATCTGTATACCTCGAAAGATTCGATGACATAAACGTGGAACTCTTCAGAGAGCCTTTCATCGCTCTAAGGCAGCCAGTAGTTGAGCCGCCTTATGACGAGAAGCCTAACTGGTGGATTGCGAAAAAGCTGGCTGAAAAGCTGGGACTAGCGGCTTACTATCCGTGGAATGATATTGAGGAATACCTCGACTTCAGGCTTAGCAAAGCGGGCTACAGCTTTAACGAGCTTAAAACCAAGGGTATCATTAACGGCCCTAAACAGCCGGTCTATTTCGATGAAGGCGTTCCTGCCGAATTCCCAACTCCATCAGGGAAAATTGAATTTTATTCGCTGCAGCTGGCAAAGGCAGGATTTGATCCTGTCCCGAAATTCAATCCTCCCGCAGAAGCTCCTCAAGGATACTTCAGGCTGCTTTTCGGGCGCGCTCCTGTTCACACATTCAGCAGGACCCAGTCAAATAGAATTCTTTCAGACATGATGGAAGAAAATGAACTGTGGGTAAACAGGGATATAGCTAAGAACATGGGGCTTAAATCAGGGGACTATGTTAAGCTTAAAAACCAGACCGGGGTTATCAGCAATAAGGTTAAGGTTAAGGCTACAGAAAGAATAAGACCTGATTGCGTTTATATGGTGCATGGATTCGGGCACTGGTCTAAAGGACTGAAAGGGCCTTTCATGAAAGGGGCCAGCGATTCAAAACTGATTACTGAATATAAATCTGACCCATTAATGGGAGGCACAGGAATGAATGTTAATTTCGTAACCCTGGAACTGGAGGCTTAATATGGCAAGATTCGCAATGGCCATCGATACGAAAAAATGCGTGGGCTGCATGGATTGCGTTGTCGCATGCAAAACTGAAAATGAAATCCCCGAAGGATTTAACAGGGCATGGATAGAACAGGATCTGAAAGGAAAGTTTCCAGATCTTAATCTTGAGATCAGAAGCGAAAGGTGCAATCACTGCGATAATGCCCCCTGTGTTGCCGCATGCCCTACAGGGGCAAGCCATGTAAACGACCTGGGTAGGGTAGTTCTTGTGGATCACGGCAGGTGCATAGGCTGCAAGGTCTGTATTGCTGCCTGTCCGTACGATGCACGCTACGTTCACCCTGATGGATATGTGGATAAATGCACCTTTTGCATTCACAGGGTTGAAAAAGGGAGTAATCCCGCTTGCGCCGAAGTATGTCCCGCATATGCCATTACCTTTGGTGACGTGGAGGATCCTGAAAGTGAAATAAGCAAAATTCTTGGTTCACGCCTTAGTCACACACTTATTCCTGAGGCTGGAACTAAACCTCAGATATACTACTTAATTTAGAGGTCACTAATGCAAGAATTAACTACAACAAGACATAATGAACTCATAGAGCCATTCCTGCAAATCTGGAACTGGCAGATTCCGGTTTATCTTTTCCTGGGCGGACTTGTAGCCGGACTTATGATTATATCCGGTTATTCCTTACTTAAAGGCAGATTCAAGGAAAATGACTGCTCATGCGTCTATCTGCCCCTGGTAAGCATCATTCTTTTGAGTCTTGGTATGCTGGCACTGTTTCTGGACCTGGAGCATAAGCTTTTTGTCTGGAGGCTCTATACGGCATTCAGAATTACTTCGCCAATGTCCTGGGGAGCCTGGATATTAATAGCTGTATACGTAGCCCTTTTGAGCAACTTTCTTATTAATCCTCCGCTTTTGCTTAAAGCCTTATCGCCCAGGCTTCAGGCTGTTTCAGAGGAGTTTCAGTCATCGGAAAAGGTTGTAAAAGGCGTTGCCACTGGCAGCATTCTGCTCGGAACACTTCTGGGTATTTATACAGGCATACTATTAAGCTCCCTTGGAGCCAGGCCCCTCTGGAATTCATCTTCGCTCTGGCTGCTGTTTCTTGTCTCCGGCTTGTCTTCAGCTTCAGCTTTTGTCCACCTCATTTCAAAAAACGCTGAGGAAAAGCACTTCCTCCTAAAGGCAGACAGCGCGCTGCTTATAGCTGAACTCTTCGTGATTTTTATGGTGATACTTGGGCTCCTGAGTTCAGACCGCGCTCATATTGAAGCTGTCTCTTTAATTCTGACCGGGAAATATGCTGCCGTATTCTGGGTATTTGTTGTTGGACTTGGAATTGTAATTCCGCTTTTACTTCAACTGCTTACTCTTAAAAGCAAAGTAAGGCACTCGGTAATCCCGGCTTTAATGGTAATTTTCGGCGGTCTTCTGCTCAGATTTGTAATCGTTTACGCGGGGCAGTACAGCCACTATCTTAATGCACATTTTAAGTAAGGAGTAAATAAATGTTAACTATGACAGAAAAAGTTCCTGCCGGACAAACCGGCACTGATTACCAGGAGGGAACTGTACCGGTTAAGCAGTACTGGAATCCCTATGTTTCAGGAGTTGCACTGGGACTGGTGCTTCTTTCTGCTTTTGTAATAATGGGGCGCGGCCTTGGTGCCTCAGGTGCCTTCTCAACCTTTGTTTCTGTGGGCGTTAATTCCATTGCTCCGGAACATGCACAAAGTAATGAAGCAATAAAAGGCTACCTCGGGGATGGTACAGTAAGTCCATTTAAGGAATGGCTGGTCTTTGAGGTTCTGGGGGTCTTTGTGGGCGGCATTATTTCAGGACTGGTTTCAGGGCGTTTGAAGAAAAGAATTGAAAAAGGTCCGCGGATTGGGAACAGGCAAAGACTCGTTTATGCAGTAGCAGGGGGAGTTCTTATGGGAATAGGCGCACGCCTGGGGCGCGGATGCACCAGCGGGCAGGCCCTGACAGGCGGAGCAATGTTAAACCTTGGCAGCTGGGCTTTTATGCTTTCCGTTTTTGCAGGAGCATACGCCTTGGCCTATTTTATGAGGAGGCAATGGTTATGAACTTTCCTTTCTTTAAATTCGACGCATTCGGGCTTGAAGTAAGCCTTTTTGTAGCCTTTATTATCGGAATCGGATTCGGCTTTGTCCTTGAAAAAGCCGGCTTTGGAAGCGCTAAAATTCTGGCCTCACAGTTCTATTTTACAAATATGAGAGTCTTTAAGGTGATGTTTTCTGCAATCGTTACAGCCATGCTAGGGGTCTTTTATCTTTCCTGGCTTGGATGGCTGGATATATCACTGGTTTATATGACAGATACATACCTCGTGCCCCAGATTGCAGGAGGTTTTATTCTTGGGCTGGGGTTTGTAATTGGCGGCTATTGCCCCGGAACCGGGGTGGTGGCATCTGCAAGCGGGGCAGTAGACGGAATGATGTATGTTGTTGGTGTCGCGCTTGGGATTTTTGTTTTTGATGAAGCTTTCCCATTTATTAAAGACTTTGTTAACTCTACTTATATGGGACGCGTATCTATTCCGCAGTACTTTAACCTCTCTTACGGGTTCGTTGTTTTCCTTGTTGTTCTGATGGCTTTGGGCGGATTCATTGCAGCAGAGTGGGGAGAAAAGCTTATGGCTAAGAAAGCGGAGGGGAAAAAATGAAAAAACGATTTCAAGATTTAACTATAGAAAAAAAACTGGGACTCGCCGCCCTACTGTTGGGCTTTTTGGCGCTTTTCGGAGCTGATCCATATAATCACGCCTTTTCTTCAGTTAATACAAAGGAAATAGCTTTTGCGGCAGAAAGCAGGAGTACAAAAGTAGACCCCCTTGAACTTGCCGGATGGATAATTAAAGGAAAAGCAGATTACAAACTTGTTGATGTGCGTTCTGAGAAAGAATTTAATGAGTATCATATTCCTGAAGCCCAAAACTTTGCCTTAGTGGAACTGCAAAATTCGTCCATTGAGAAAACAGAAAAGATACTTTTATATTCGGGAAATGAAATGGATGCAGCCCAAGGCTGGTTTTTACTTCGCTCAAAAGGCTATAAGGCTGTTTACATATTGTCGGGTGGTCTGGAGGCATGGAAGAGTCAGGTGCTTTTCCCGAGTATTGCTTTGAGCACAAATCCTGATGAAACGATGAAGTCTGAAAAAATTAAACAGATAAGCAGATATTTCGGGGGTGTGCCTCAGGTATCAGGGAGTGATAGTTCCGTTACTGCAAAAACTGAAATGCCGAAACTTCAGGCGCCAGTTCAGCAGAGCCAGGCAGGCACGTCTTCACGGAGAACGAAAAAAGAAGGGTGCTAGTACAATTAAGGAGCGCTAAGAAAATTATTTCTGTCTTAGCGCTCTAAGTTTACTTCATTAAAGACAACTACCTGGTCATCAATAAAAATATCACCCGACTTAATTACCCTGGCAAAAATTCCTTCCTTCGGCATTATGCAGTCGCCTGCCTTGTAGTATATTGCACAGCGCTTGTGGCATTCCTTTCCGATCTGTGTAATTTCAATTTCAGCTTCCCGCCCGATTTTTATCCTTGTCCCGATTACTATTTCAGGGAGATTTAAGAACTGCGTAGTCAGGTTTTCTGCGAATATACCCGGCTTAAGTAAAGGAAGCCCGAGTGCTTTCATCTTCTCAATGCTCTCCAAGGCAAGAAGGCTTACCTGCCTGTGCCAGTTTCCTGCGTGAGCATCCCCTTCAATACCGAAATTTTCTATAAGCCTGGCCGAAGGAACGTTCGTTTTCGGAATTCCTTTTTTCGTACTGACGGATATTGCGCATATTTTCCCAATTTCATTTCCCATTCGTATAGTCTCCGCTTTTTCCGCCGCTTTTGGAGAGTACTTTTATACCGGTAATTACCATCGATTTACTTATGGCCTTGCACATGTCGTAGACCGTAAGGGCCGCAACACTTACAGCCGTAAGGGCTTCCATTTCGACGCCTGTTTTTGAAACGGTTTTTGCTTCTGCCGTAATTCTGACGGACTTATTTTCTTCTCTTAATTCCAGGCTCAGCATCACGTTTGAAATAAAGATATTGTGGCATAAAGGGATAAGTTCGCAAGTTTTCTTGGCAGCCTGAATTCCTGCTATCTTTGCAACTGTTAATACGTCTCCTTTTCCAATTTCATTATTCTTTATCTTCTCAAATATTTCCTCAGTAAGAAGTACTTCTGCTGATGCAATGGCAGTGCGTTCAGTATCGGGCTTTTCCGTAACGTCTACCATCCTGGCCTTGCCGCTTTCGTCGAGGTGCGTAAAATCACTCATAATTCTATCCTCCGATGTTCTGCATGGAATTCTTATTTTCTAAAGCAAGTGTGCCTACACCCGGGTGCTCTTTCAATTTAAGATTTAATGCTTCTGAGACTAACTTTATAATGTCGTTATCACTGCATCCGCCTCTAAGGGCTTCTTTCAGGTCGGTATCATTTGTTGAAGGGTCAAACAGGCACAGCTTTAGTTTTCCGTTTGCCCTTAGCCTGAGACGGTTGCACTGGCCGCAGAAATGCTGGGAAATTGGACTTATAAAACCTGTTTTTACCCTGTAGCCTCTTACCTGATAGAGATCTGCTATCTGAAGGCTGTCTTCTATTCTGTTCAGCACGAAGTCTCTTTCAATTTTCTTCTTTATTTCTTCGGAGCCAGCAAATGCCTCAGTAGTCCAGCCGTTATTCTGAAAAGGCATGAACTCTATAAATCTCAGAGTTACGCTGTGATCCTTAAAGAAATGAACAAAATCTGTTACTTCATTGTCATTAACCTTTTTTATTACTACAGTATTTATTTTAATATTTGTAAATCCTGCATCTTCAAGAAGAGAAATACTATGAATAACCTCAGTAAGTTTGTCCGAGCCAGTGATACGCCTGAAGACCTCAGGGCGCAGCGAGTCGAGGCTTATGTTAACCCTGTCCAGTCCTGCCTTTTTTAATGCCCCGATGTTATTTTCGAGGAGTGTTCCGTTGGTTGTTAATGCAAATTCGAACCCGGTTTGTTTTTTAATTGGTGAGAGTGCTTCAAAAAAGTTCATTATGTCTTTTCTTACCATCGGTTCACCGCCCGTAAAACGGATCTTCCTTATTCCCAATCCGGTCGTAAAAATTCCAATTAGCCTTAAAAGCTCGTCAAAATTCAGAATCTCTTTTTTATCCAGCTTCTTTGAGGCAGGCAGCTGAGGATTGCAGTAGATACAGTTAAGGTTGCACTTGTCAGTAAGGGAAATTCTTAAATAATCATGAACCCTGCCGTATCTGTCTTTAAGCACCAGTGTCATTTTTTTCCCAAATAATCTAACATAATTAAAGAATCAGCAGAGCAGCCAAAGCAGCGCCAACCACAATTACTATCGGATGCAGTTTAAGCCAGTATGTCAGGGAGAATCCCAGTACAATAAACAAAACCCCTTTCCAGTTTGTGAAGCTGGAAAAAAGATAGCGGACCATGATAGCCATAATCATTCCTATTACGGCAAACTTTACCCCTTCAAAGCTCTTGAATATGTACTTGTTCTTTTCAAAGAGGCTGTAGAAGTATGCTGCCAGGCTTATGAGGGCAACCGGCATAAACATATTGCCCAGGTTAGCCGCAACTACTCCCCAGACTCCTGCAACCTTATAGCCCGTATAGGTGGCATACTTAATTGATATTGCGCCAGGGACTACTTCAACCATTCCAAGGACTTTAACGAACTCGTTATGGCTGAGCCAGGAGTGCTTCTGAACAACTTCGGCTTCTATGAGGGGAATAAGTGAATATGCCCCGCCAAAGGAAAATCCCCCCACCTTTAAGAAAGATATAAACAGCTCAAGTAAATTAGCAAGCATCTTTTAAGGCTTTTCCTTCATAGCATCAGGCTTATCCTTTTCCGCTGCATCCAGAATGTCATCCACCCAGCTCATCCCGGCCATTGTACTTGGAAGTCCCAATGTTGGCATGGCCAGCATAACGGCATGCCTTATTTCTTCATTTGTAAGTCCAGCCTTAAGAGCCTTCCTTGTATGCGAATGAACCGCCCCTTCCATGCGGGCGCCTAAGGAAATTGCCAGCTTTATGAGGGCGCGTGTTTTGGAATCAAGCGGACCTGCATTGTGGACTGACTCACCGAGTTTTTCATATGCCTCAGCAACCTGGGGATAATCTTCCGTGAACTTTTGATATCTTTTAGGTACTCCTGCCACTTCAACCTCTTGTTTTGTCATTTGTAAAATAAAATATAAATCCTCTAAGTGCAATATTGTGACCTGCTGCAGAGTATATTATTGTCCAAAGGCTTAAAATATATATGGTTTGTAATGTTTTTTCATTTAATTTTCTGTGTCCGAAATGAAGCAGTGCCTGAAAGATTGTCTCAAATCGAAACAGGCAGACCTCTTTTTATATGATATTTATATCAAAAACAGTTAATTTGGTTGGCATCAAAATTGAACATTTAACGTGGATAAAGTTAAAGGGAATTTTCTATCCATTAATGGAAATTATGCAAAATCAACTGACGGTTTGATAAAAGAAAAATAACTTATATGAGAAAAAACAAGGACATACTGCGCGGGAAAATTATCCTGGATAATTTTGAAAAACCGGGGGAAGACAGCGGCACGGGAAATAAACTGATGGCTACTATAGTTTCTACTGGAATTATATCCTTTTTGCTCATTGTCACTATCATCATTACCTTGCCGATAACAGGCCTTTCATACAGCAACCTGTTTGTATTTTCTTCTATTGTTTCCCTTGTAATTTTCCTGTTTGTTCTCTTATTCAGGTATTTTTCAACACTCATAATGGCATACCTTTATATAACTAAATATACCGTGGAGAATAAAAGTGACTTCTTTCCCTTTGTCTCAATTATTGTACCTGTTTATAATGAGGGCAAGGTCCTTGAAAATTCTGTTAAATCGCTCATGGAACTGGACTATCCGAACTATGAAATTATAATTGTAAACGACGGCTCAACAGACAATACAAAGGAAGTAGCAGAGGCGCTTGTAGGAATCCATAAAGGAAGAGTTGAGAATGTAAGGGTATCCCTTATTAATAAACCTAACGGCGGAAAATCAAAAGCCCTGAATGCCGGAATACAATATTCTAAGGCTGAGTTTGTACTTTGTATGGACGGGGATTCTCAGCTTTCCACAAATACACTGAAATACGGAATAAAACACTTTACCGATCCTTCTATTGGCGCTGTGGCCGGTAATGTAAAAGTCTTAAACAGAAAGAAAATTCTGACAGACCTGCAGGCATTAGAATATGTAGAAGGCCTGAATATGCCCCGCAGCGCTCAGAGCCTCATAAAACTTGTAAATATTATTCCGGGGCCTGTAGGCATTTTCAGGAAGAAAGCTATTCAGGATGCAGGGTGGTATTCAAGTGACACGTTTGCTGAAGATGCAGACCTGACACTGAACATTATGGCGGCCGGATGGAAGATATATTATGAACAGAATGCTGTTTCATACACGGAAGCTCCTGAAACATTAAACCAGCTGTTGAAACAAAGATACAGATGGACAAGAGGAATTCTTCAGTCAATTCTGAAGCACAAAAAGCACCTGTTTAATCCAACCATTAATTTTGGCAACTCCCTGGTGCTCTGGTCCATGTTCTATGAAGCCCTGATATGGCCTGTAATGAATATATTTGCAAACCTGTTCTTTATTGTTGTGGCATTGGTCTACGGAATGAGTAACCTTCTGGCTTTCTGGTGGGCAGGCATTGCTCTTTTGGATCTTATGACTGCTCTTTACTGCGTGGCGGTTGAAAAAGAGGATATCCGCCTGGTGCCTTATGCTTTTATATACAGACTGATTTTTATTCTGATGATTGATATTACCAAGGCTATGGCCACCATCGAGGAGTTTTTAGGTATTGAGATGAACTGGGGAAAACTGGAAAGAATAGGAAATGGATAATTTTGAAAAACACAGAGGTATAAAATGGAATTAATTCCGATACTATCGTTTATTATTTTGGTTGCTACTATCAGCACCTTTATTCTTGCTATTGGAGCTTATATACTTTATAAAATGCGTGAAAGAAAAGGCCGTACTTCAGGTGCACCTGCTCCACGCTATATAGAAGCTGAACTCTATACCCCAAACCAGGCTTCACTGCCACAGAGCATGCCTGCAATGCAGAGCGCTCCCGCCATGCAGGCTGGACAGGTATATCAGGAGCAGTACCAAAGACAAAACCCGGAACTCAGGTCCCCAACTGCTGCGCAGCAGCCCCAGCAAAGCCGTACTGCCGCCGCTCAGCAGGCTCATTCAAGGCAGGACTATCAGGCCCAGCCGGAAGATGAATACGATGAAAACCCGACTAATAAGAAGTTCATGAAATATACCTCCGAGGGTTACGTGCCTGTTAATAAAACCAAAACCGGGGAAAACCTAAAGTGGCGATAAAAACAGTAAATAGGATTAAAGTAAATCAGCTTATGATCTTACTGACAGGGTTGGTTATACTGACTGCTGCAGTGCTCATATTCCTATTTATCATTAAAGGTGTTTACGGAAACTATAACATCTCCGAGATTCTGCCTACACGCGAGAACCTCAGCTTCTTAAGCTCAGATGGTGAAACTACGGCTGCCATCCTGTATTCCAGATATACCGAAAACCTTCTGCCGCAGGGAAGTACCTGGCTTAACGATAATATCAATACGTGGAAAAACTTCCTAAGGGCTTCAAAAATTAAAAGCGATGTCATAAGCGACCAGGCTATAGAACTTGGTGGACATTTCAAGTATAAACTTCTCATTCTCCCCGGGGCTAAGTCACTAAGCGACAAGGAAGTTTCCCAGATAAAAAGATTTATTGAAAAAGGCGGCAGCGTCTTTGCCACCAGCGGTACTTCCTCGTTCTCGGACAACGGCAAATGGAGAGGCTGGGATTTCTTCAGCGAGGTGTTCGGACTCAAATTTACCAGGGAAATTACACCCGACGAATTTACTAAAATCCATACCTTAAGAGGCGGACTGCCTGTTACTGCAGGAATTCCTACCGGCTACCCACTCAAGATTGCAACATGGGACCGCCCGATGGCATGTGAGATCCTGGACCCCAGAACTACTCAGGTAAGCTTCTGGTATAACTTCAGAACTGAACTGGGACTCGTGAGAGAAGAAATAAGCAAAAGCGCCGGAATTGCCTATGGTACTTACGGACACGGCAGGTTTATCTGGATGGGATTTGAACTTAACTCTGTTATCGGCCAGCAGGAGGACTATATCAACTTCGGCAGGCTGTTCCAGAATTCCATTAAATGGCTGACTTATGCACCGACAGCTTTCGTAAGGGACTGGCCCGGCTCCCACGAATCAGCCGCAGTTATAATGCCCGTCATCGGTGCCAGTCCTTATAATGTACAGAACCTTTACGGAATCATTAGTTCCGAAAAGGTCCCAATGACCTTTTTTGCCGAACCATCGGCCGCTGATGAACACCGTGATATACTTAATAATTTGCATAACTACGGTGAACTGGGATCTATTGTGGATCTGGGATATCTGACATCTATAAATGATACGGTTAATAAACTCTACGACTATAATACACAGCTGAACCATTTTAATCAGTCTAAACTCAGCCTTTCGAAGCTGCCCGGACATGCAGGAAAGGGAGCTGTCCCTCTATATGGACTTTATGATGATAATTCTGTAAGAGCCCTGATTGATGCCGGCTATAACTATATCATTACTGATTCACTTACCGACAGATCGGTTCCCAAGACTATCATTAAAGGCGATAAAAGAATTATCGCTTTTACTAAAACTTCCAGGGATGATTACGAGGTTATTAAAAACTATGGACTTACTGACAGGGAATTCCAGATTTATACATATGAGGAGGATATAGACAGGCTCCTTTTTGAAGGCGGACTCTACATATATAAGATGCACACTGAATATCAGTGCCAGCCGCAGTATGTGGATGTGGTAAGAGAACTGATCAGATACATGAGACAAAAAAATATCTGGATAACAACTATTCCTGAAGTCAGGGACTGGTGGCTTTCAAAATCCAATCTCGAAGTTAATTCTGAGATGAGAAGCACCAGAAGGATTGCTGTCGAAATCTCAAATCCGGGTAATATTCAGGTGAACGACGTTATCGTGCAGGTAAATCTGAACAGGGATATAAGTAACATTCAACTCTCATCTGACATATTTGGAACAAGAATACCAAAATACAGTTTCGACAGAAAAACCCAGGTCCTTAGATTAAAAATTGATAAAATCGATGCTGGTGAGGCTTTTTCGTATTTCGTGGATTTCGACAGCCCTTCAATTTAATTTTACGAGCGCTGCCGGATAGAAACTAAGTAAATGCCAGGAAAACAGCATACAGTGCAAGTGAGGCTCAAATGAAAAATATTTATTTACATATTATCGGCATTATCTTCCTGGTCTCCATTCTGGCTGGCTGTGCCGATTCAACTAATTCGCCCGATAAGCTGGCTCCGTCTGTGGAAATCTATAAGCCGGACGTAAACGATACAGTTACTACCGGTAAGCAGACTATAAGTTATGCCGCCGCAGATGACCAGAGAATAGCTTACTTTGAGCTGTATGTAAACGGTAAATTTATTTCTCATATCGATCCTAATACCGACGGTACAAATCCCGCTATATACTGGAACGTGGATTCAACTCTTGCAAACACAAAGGCAAGCTACTATATAGTGGCCTATGATGACGGCGGTAATTCTACAAAAAGCAAAGAGATAACAGGAGTATTTATTACTGAAAGCCATGAGCCTCCGCGTGCTCCCTCAAACCTGGCATTGAGAAAGTTCGAGAATAGTAATACCACTTTTAATCTAAGCTGGGATGATAACTCCAGTAATGAAGACGGCTTTGAATTATGGCGTAAAGACGGACAGGATGGCCAGTTCCATATCATATATACAGCTATTCCGCGCAATAATACTTCTGCCAATGACCAAGTGCCTTCTGAAAACGTAAGTTACTTTTACAAAATCAGGGCCTTTAAAGACACCAGCAGGTCCGAATTCAGCAATATCGTAGGCACAACCGGCTCGAACAGCCTGATCCCGCACCCTATCAGCCTTACTGCAGCACCAAGCAAAACGGATGTTAAACTCGACTGGCTCTTTCCAGCTGCTTCTGAAAGTATTCTGGGATTTGAGATTGAACGCAAAGGCTGGGGGGATTATTCCCAGCTCGCTATTGTGTTTCCCAGCATAAGACATTATGAGGATACTAAACAGATGAATGCTTATCAGATTTATACCTACAGAGTCAGGGCTTTTACGGGAGATGGAAAATCCGACTGGTCAGATGAAATATCCGCTACAATACCAAGGGATTAAGGGATTTCCGGAAAGTGCCGATGAGCATAAATACTGCACCATTAAGCAGCACGGAACCCCGGCAAATTAATTTATGACATTAATAACAGACATATTAAGAATTCTAAATGGACTGAAAGTTCCGTCTTTCATTGTGGAAAAAGACGGGGAAATTCTTCATGCAAATTCTAAGGGTGAATCCCTCAGGGAAGAATGCCATAAGCTTCAGAATATATCGGATCTTTTCAGGTCTGAGGCTTCCGGGAAACTCAGGACCGGGCTCTCAGAAAGCACGGAATATATGAAGTCTTTAGTTCTTGAAGGCCTGGAGCTCGTACCGGGGTTAAAGGGAAGAAATGAGGCTGAAGCCTCCATTTCTGCTTTTGAAGATGAAGACCACAGACATTATGCCGTATGTACGCTTTACTTTTCTGAAGATGAAAGAAATTCTGAAAAATTTGAATTTAATTTCTCCTCCAGGGAATTTAAGGATATTATTAAAGATGACGATCTGATCAGAATCTTTGATGAAATTAAATCTTCATTCCCATTTACTTTTCTGGGAAAGACCAGGATTCAGAATGAAATAAATAAACTGGATGAATTTTTCTGGCTGAAAGATGCTGATGGCAGATATATATTAGTAAATTTACTCTTTTCACAGTTCCTGGGCCTGAAGCCCAACCAGATTGAGGGAAAGTACGAAAAGGAGTTTGTACCAAGGCACTTTACCGAGATCCTTCTTTCGGTTGATAAATACATAAAGGAAACTGGCAATACTATTATCAGAAACGGATTTCCCATTTACCAGCTGAATGGAGAAAATGCACGCATAGTTGAACTCCCTTTGTGCGATCTTGATAATAAAGTAATTGCTGTTGTAGGTGTTTCACAGAAAAACTATTCCGAAGGATCCCTGAGTGAAACCGGTTCTGAACTGTTTGAAGGTGCAGTCAGATGCCTCCCTAAAACTGTAATAATTGCCGGCAAAGACGGAATAGTTAAAAGTAAAAGCGGGGAACTCCCGGTCTTAAAAACTCCTGATTCGGGAATGCCTTTAAGCAGCTGCCTCCCCTCAGAGGTGAGTTTTGAAGCTGATAAATTTATTAATGGTGAGACCCCCGACAAACTGGAATTCAAAAAGGAAATTGCCATCGGCACAAAAGTAATTCCCTTTGTTTTTCACTTTAGAAAAATTTATAATTACAGGGGTAAATTAGAAGGGTTTCTGGCTTTTATCGAAGAGGATCACAGTCTATCAGCTAACAGTAATACAATAGGGAATAAGGAAAAGATGTACGAAATCTTAATGCAAACAAGTCCTGAACCAATGTTTATTTATGACATCGAAAATCTGCGATTTTTAGATGTTAACCAGACTGCACTGAAGGCTTACGGTTATTCCAGACATGAATTTCTGCAGATGGATCTGACAGATTTGTATGCTCCTGAGGATATTCAGACACTCCTGGATACTTCAAATTCCCGCAATAAAGAAGGCGTCTTTACCGGCCCCTGGAGGCACAGGAAAAAAGACGGATCTTCACTCCTGGTTGAAATAAGTAAATCAGCTTTCGACTACCAGGGGAAAAAAGCTCACTTTAATATTGTAAAAGACGTTACACAGAAAGCAGAGCTGGAAAAAAATTCCCAGTTCTTTAATGCCGCATTTAACTCTGTCAGCGACTTAATATTCATTACTGATTCAGAAGGTTTTATAACGAAAGTTAACGACTCCGTTACCAGTGTCCTCGGTTATTCCAGGGCTGAAATGGATATGCGCCCATTCCTTACTCTGGCTACAGACAGCTACAGGGCTCAAATAAATACTTCAATTTTCTATTCCAAATCCAAAAAGCCGGTTAGTCTCGATGTTCAGCTTAAAAAGTCCGACGGCTCTTTGCTTGATGCTGGCATTGTTGCAGTTCCAGTATTTGGCTTCGATGAACAGGTGAGCTCATTTAGTGTCATCGTAAAGACAAAACAGAAAGAAGGCAGGGAAGTGGAATTCCATGACGCTGAAAATAAGAGACAGTCGCCTGAGGCCGATGACACTTCAGTGAAAAAGTCGGGCGGCAGCATTGATCCCGGATTTTTATCGAGCATGTTCCATGAGATTCTGACGCCGATGAATGTCATACTGGGATTTATACAGGAACTGACTGAAAACATAGAGTCGCCCACTTCTGAACAGAAAGAATCTATCGATATTATTAACCAGAACAGAATACTCCTTATGCAGACTATGGATTCTGTTTTGGAGTACTCGCATATTGAACAGAACAGAGTAGAGGTTATCTCCCAGAGAGTCTTTTTTACCGAGATCATAGACGACCTGCAGAAAGATTTAAGCAGGGTAATGGCAGAAAGCAAAATTGTGTTCAACTACGGTAAGATATCTACTTCACTGAACTTCGAAACTGACAGGCACCGCCTGGAATCCTTCCTTTCGATGTTTATTAAAATGGCTATGCGTATTACAAAGGAAGGGAACCTTTTCCTTTCTGCCTATCAGTATGACGACCAGTACTGCCTGATAAGCCTGAAAGACAGAAGAACTTCCATCTCCCCGTATCTTCTTGAAAATATAGCACAGCTCTTTACAGCCGGGGAAGACAACATTAAAAAGGATTTTGGAGTTTCCAAGCTCACGATCCGCCTGGTGCGCCGCCTGCTCGGGCTGCTTTTGGGAAAAGTTGAAGTGGTAAGAAGGTCCGGTGAACCGTCTGAATTCGGATTCCTGTTCCCGCTCGTTTATCAAAAACAGGCTCAGAATGACGGGGAAGGTGAAAATGGGGCTTCCAGGGAGATGAAACCTGAATCTGACTCCCGTCCTGAGAAGTTTAATTCCGGAGAATATGCTCCTCCGAAGGCTGCAGAATATGACATGGATATAATTGAAGAAGGTGAAATTACAGGTGACCTCGAAAGTGCCCTTAGAGAAGAGGAGCCGGTAAAGATATTTGATCCCGATATTCCGGTAAAACAAACTTTGCCGGGCACCGCTGCTAAACTGAAGGCTGAAGAAAATCCGCCTGTTTCGTCGTCTAAAATTGACCTTGCAAGCCTGCAGTGCCTTTATGTTGAGGACCAGATCGATTCACAGATTCTCTTCAAAGTGCAGATGAAAGACCTTAAAAAGGTGGATTCAGTTGTCAGCTTTGAAGCCGCCCTGCCCTTGCTTGAAGAGAATAAGTATGATTTTATAATCATGGATATTAATCTTCAGGGAGAATATAACGGCCTGGATGCATTGAGAATAATCCGCCGGATGCCCGGATACCGTAATATCCCAATTATAGCCGTTACGGCCTATATCCTTGCCGGGGATAAAGAGAAGTTTATTGCAGCCGGATTTAACGGCTTTATTTCCAAACCTGTCATGCGCGACAAGGTGATCGAAACATTGGAAAAGATCATCTGAACCAGAATTTTTTATCCCCCGCCTGCCTCTCTCCGGCGGGGAGGGGGCGCCTGCTGAAATGCCAATTGCTATCCTCTGATCTTCCACACTGATTATTTACATTTTTCTTTAGAAATTCAACTGTCAATATTGACAAATTATATTTTCTTTTTTAACATTACCATACAGATGTATGGTAATGTTGTAAAAAGGAAAATAGACATACATTATCCTTCTATATTCAATAAATAGTCCGGGGGGAATATCATGCCGCACAGCTTGACCGAAATCCAGAAGAAAATACTCGATTTTCTCATAGAAGAAAGAACCGGTAAGGGAATACCCCCTACACTGGCTGAAATTGCTGAAAAGTTCGGTTATAAAAACCGGGCTACGGCCCAGCAGCACCTGCAGGCCCTCGAAAAGAAGGGATATATAAAAAGAAATGCCCGGCTTTCCCGCTCAATTGAAATAACACTTGAGGATAAGTACTTTATGCCGAGACCCGTTTTAGGAGAGGTTGCAGCCGGAAACCCCCTGACAATATATCCTGATGCAATCGATACGGTGGAACTTCCCTCCATTGCCAGAATGCCTAAGGACTCATTCCTGCTCCGTGTAAAGGGAGACAGCCTTAAGGATGCTTATATCTTCAGCGGCGACTATGTCATAGTTAATCCCAACATAATTCCTGGCAACGGACACTTCGTGGTTGCCATTTTAGATGGTGCCGCCGTAGTAAAAAGGTTTTATAAAAAAAGTGACCATATTGAGCTGCATTCGGAAAACCCTGACTATGCTCCCATAATTGTTGAAAAGAAAAGTCACGTCTTTAAGATATCCGGCGTTGTAGTGGGAGTCTACAGAAGCATGGATAAGAAAACAGCATAAAGGAGGACCCTCTGTGATGCTAAATATTTATACCGGAACAGCCGGGTGGTCCTACAAGGATTGGGTCCCTGGCTTTTATCCAAAAGGGCAATCGGCAAAATTCGACTGGCTGGAATTTTACAGCCGCTACTTTAATATGGTGGAAATCAACGCAACCTACTACGCTTACCTGAGCCCCGCCTCGGCTTCTGGATGGGTGGAGAAGGTCGGGAAAGCTGAAAATTTTCTTTTTACCGTAAAGCTGCACCAGGATTTTACTCATGCCAGAAAATTTGACGAGGCAAACATAAAAGCCGTTCAGACGAACCTGGATATCCTTGCAAAGGCTGGGCGCCTGGGAGGGCTGCTCATACAGTTCCCTTATTCATTTGCCTTTGACTCTGCGGCCCTTGAACATATAAGGCTCTTAAACGATATCTTCGGAAACTATAACCGCTTTGTGGAAGTAAGGCATTCCTCGTGGAATAATGAACAGGCTTACCAGTTTCTCCATGAGCTGGATATATCGCTTTGCACAATAGACCAGCCCCAGCTGGGCCGCTCTGTACCTTTTGATCCCGTTATTACCAACAGCCGGGCCTACTTCCGTTTCCACGGCCGCAATGTCGAGGCATGGAAGCAGTCTGTACATAATTACGGGAAAGAACAGTCCTATGCGCAGGCAAGTGAGCGATACAAGTATCTTTATTCACCCGGCGAACTGGTGGAAATTGAGAATAAGATAAAAGAGATTTATGACAGGGTGAAGGATGTTTATGTTGTAATGAATAACCACCCCAGTACCTATGGAATTGTAAATGCTTTTGAAATGATGTATATGCTGAGAGGGAGAAATAAAATTACGGTGCCGGAGAATGCCTTAAAGGCGTTCCCGAGGTTGTCTCCAATAGCCCTGGCGGGTTAAGTACATATGCGCACAATATTTCATCTGGATCTCGATGCATTTTTCATATCGGTCGAGCGCATACTCGACCCTACGTTAGAAGGAAAGCCGGTTATTGTAGGCGGGGACCCGCACGGCAGGGGAGTTGTAGCCGCCTGCTCTTATGAAGCAAGAAAGTACGGCCTGCATTCGGCTATGCCTATACGCGATGCCTTCAGGCTCTGCCCCGGCGGCATTTATCTTCACGGCCATCATCAGGAATATACAAATTATTCCAGGGCTGTGAAAAGACTCCTGGAAAACTATGCTCCGCTTATTGAGCAGGCTTCCGTAGATGAGTTCTATATGGATTTTACAGGGTGCAGCAAAACCTACGGGCCTCCGCTGGTGCTTGCCAGGCTCCTGCAGGAAAAAGTATTAAGTGAACTTTCACTCCCGTGCTCAATTGGAATTGGAACAAATAAAACAATCGCCAAGGTTGCCTCCGACTTCATGAAGCCCCGCGGCATTACTTTTGTCGTGCCCGGAATGGAGAAAGAGTTCTTAAGACGTATGCCCGTTGAGGCTCTGCCCGGAGTTGGAAAGGTTACACTCAGAGAACTTAACAGTAAGGGATTCTATAGGATAGGGGATATTGCAAAGCTCTCTGAAGACTACCTGAGCGCGGCTTTCGGTAAACACGGGCTCGACCTGTGGAATAAGGCCAACGGCATGGGAAACGACTGCCTGACAATCTCATCTGAAAGAAAAAGTATATCAAAGGAAAATACGTTCAGCGAGGACGTCTCCGATAAGAAAAAAGTGGAGAAAGTGCTATTCGACCTGAACGGGTACGTCTGCCAGTCACTTCGCGATAAGAACTGGCAGGCCTCTACCATCAGCATCAAACTTCGCTACTCTGACTTTAATACCGTTGTAAGATCTAAAACAATCCTTCCGACCGACGACGACCAGGTCATTTATAAGACGGCTCTGCACCTTTTTTCAAAAGCCTGCCAGAGAAGAGTTGCCGTGAGACTTATAGGTATACACTTAAGCAACTTCTGCGAATCTGCCGGACAGGAAAGTCTTTTTGATGCCGAGACCTCAAGAAGAAAAAGAATGCTGGGCGCCGTTAATGAACTGAGAGATAAATATGGTTACACGGCCCTTGCTCTCGGGAAAAACTGATGGGAAAAACTATGAGAAAAATGAACCGGGTATAAGTCACTTTTAACTAAGCTAAGATAGGGGAGTATCTTTTTCCGATGTTGTCGCTTCACAATCATTCATATTATTCTATTCTTCAGGGTACAATATCCTTAGAGCAGCTCATTGCACACGCAAAGGCTTCAGGGAGCCCTTATGTGGCCCTGACAGACAGGAATAATATGTATGGGCTTATACAGTTTGCAAAGAAAGCTGCTGCGGAAAACCTTAAACCGATACTCGGATCACTGATTGATGATCCCGGGGACCCTGACCTTAATGCTGTCTTTATTGCAAAAAATAATACCGGGTATTCTCAGCTCTGCAAACTGATTACGGCAAGAAACCTGAAGGAGGATTTTTCCCTCCGGGAGGTATTTGATACCGGCCTGCAGGATCTCTACGTCATCTCATCTTCCCTGAAGCTCCTCAGTAAAATTAAAGACTGCCCCTTCTGGAAAGAAAATATTTTTGCGGAACTGATAGTAACGGAAAAGCATAAGAAAAAAACAAGAGCGCTCTACGACTTTGCCAGGGCCAGCGCCCTGCAGGTTGTGGCTTCCCATCCGGCTTATTTCCTGAGGCACGAGGATTATATGCTGCACAGGGTGGTTACAGCCATAAGATTAAATTCCACTCTTAACAACCTTAACAGTGAAAATTTAGCCGACGAGGAGTACTGCCTGAAGTCATCTGAGGAAATGAAAAAACTGTGGAAGTCACTGCCCGAGGCCCTGTGGAACCTTGAACATATTGTACGCAGCTGCAATGTGGAACTGGACCTGGAGACTCGGAAATTCCCTGTATTCTCCCTTCCTGAAGGTGAAACCGCATTTTCCTATCTCTGGAAAGTTGCCTTCCGCGGCCTTGAGGAAAAATACAAACCCATTACGGAAAAGGCCATAAAAAGGCTGCAGCATGAGCTGGAAGTAATTGAGGAGTTAAACTATGCAGATTACTTCCTGATTATATGGGATCTTATAAGGGAAGCGCGTAAAAGAGGAATGGTTTCTATAGGCCGCGGCTCCGCTGCCAACAGCCTCGTCTCATACTGCCTCGATTTTACACAGGTGGATCCTTTATATCATAATTTTTACTTCGAAAGATTCCTGAACAGGGGCCGCAAAAGTCCCCCTGACGTGGATCTCGACTTTTCCTGGCAGGAGAGAGACCAGATTGTCAGATATATTTATGATAAGTACGGCTACAGCAATGTGGCCATGATTTCCACTACTGTTACCTTCAGGGCGCGCTCTGCTTTCAGAGAAGTAGCCAGGACTTTCGGCATTTCTAATCAGGAGATCTCGCAATATAGTAAGTTTATACCCTGGACAGGCGCACAGAACCTCATGGATATTGCCTGCAAATTCCCTGAAACAAAATCACTGGACTTTAACGCTGAGCCCTGGCGCTCTATAATCCGTATTGCAGTACAACTTGCGGATTTCCCCAGACACCTAAGCGTCCATCCCAGCGGAATTGTCATCACACATCAGCCTATTACCAACTATGTGGCTCTTGAGTATGCAAAGAATAAAGGCCTGGGTCTCATAATTACGCAGCCCGATATGTATTCAATTGAAGAGATGGGACTAGTAAAAATCGACCTTTTAAGCCAGCGCTCGCTTGGAGTGCTTAAAGACACACTTTTAAGGATAAACGGCCGCCGTCCTGATCCCGGCAACAACGCTCCCACAGTTTTCCAGTTAAATACTCAGAAATAAGGGCTTTTCCCTGTAGGTCAAATCCCTACAAAAGTTTCAGAAACATCCCTATACCGATGCGCCCTCAAATACACTATTTTGATACATCTGTTATCGATGAAGCTAAGTTTTTGATATTATGAAACAGGAGAAAATTATGTTGTGGAATTTCTTTATACTATTTTTTCTTTGGCTGATTGGAATGACCAGTTCTTACACACTGGGTGGTGCAATCCATTTACTCCTTATTGTTGCTGTTGTGACAGCCAGCAGGGAATTTATCAGGGTTAAAAGGGAAAAATTCTACTGAAAAGTCGCCGCTAAACCCTCTTTTAAGCAGACAGCGTGGGATTAATTAAGATGAAAGACACTATGAGAAGGGAATGAAAACTCCTGAAAGGCACAGATTAAACAGATACGATTCCATAGCCCGGGTTCTGACCAGGAACAGGGCTGTTGTTGCCCAAAGCAGGGAATTCTCCTTTTCCACTTCAAAATTTTGTAAAGTCGTAGAAACTATCAGAAAAAAACAACAAGAATTCAACTCTCAGCTCCAGGCCGGGCAGTTAAGATCACTCAGGCTGAAAGATGAACTGATAATTATCCTTTCTGCTGTCTCATCGGCACTCTACGCGTTCAGTAAGAAAACAGAAAACCCGGAACTCAGGAATGCCTCAAAATTAAACCCGAAAGAGCTTTTCAGCATGGATGAAAATCTGCTGACGGTTAAGGCTGTAAATATATACGTCCTCGCAGAAAGATACTGCCGGGAATTAAAAGAGTATAATATTACCAAGAACAGCCTGCAGTTTCTGAAAAACAAGACGGGGGAGTTTAAGGAAGCTCTGAATGAAAACAGGGCAAGATACTATTTCCTGCATCACTCTGTACTAAAGCTGGATGAACTGTTTATGCAGGCAGATGAGATTCTGAAAAATATAGACGGATTTGTTGAACTCTTAGGCCGAAGCTGCTGCACGGAATTCAGCAGGGATTACTTGAATATCCGCTATACCAGGAGCAACAGCTAATACTTCAAAACAACTTTCCCAAAACTAATCCTGAAATTCGCTGAACCCGAAACCAAGATAATTCAGCTTTCCGAATCCGCACTGATAACCTACTTTAATTAAATCTGGATTCCCTTTTATTCTAAAGGGCACCATGTTTCCCAGGACAGAAAAACTCTTCTGGTTGGATTCGAGCATAAACTTCGGTTTTAGTTTCTTGGTCGTTTTTTCATTTGCGTATATATAGTTCCTGTCCCACTGGAAGAAAATGTAATCGTTTGTTACCTGCGAATTGTATATGGCTTCATATTTCCTGCAGAGGTCTTCTTTTATCAGTTTACTTACTTCACGTATTTCATCCCTGTATGTAAAGTAAACGGTTCTTAAGACATTTTTAATCATCTTTTTACCTGGCAGTATAAGAGGTGATTTGGGTACGAAAATTATGTCGTCCCTGAAAATAGGCTCCTGTATAGTTTCCACCCTGCTTATCAGAAAAGTCGTCTGCAGCTGTCCTTTCTTAATAATAAATTCCTTTTCATGCAGACTGCTGATTACTGTGTTATTTATATAATCGCTAATCAGGGGGAAAGAGATATTCAGCTGTGCATTATTGCTGCGCAGAAAAAGCGTTTCATTTTTGTGAAAAACATTCTCGAAATGCAAATTGAAGGTATAAAGCCCGAAGGGTTTATCAGCCGCCCTAAAGCCCTTGCTCTGCAGGTAAGTCTTAAATTCCTGAGTTTCAAAACCCAGAAGGTTTGAGATTTCCTTTGAAACAAGCGCATTGTAATTGTAGGGGAATTCTTTTTCCTTTATTGCCTTCAATTTTAATACTAAACGCATAACCCTCTCATTTTAGGAAACTAAGCAGAATAAACAGTTTCTAATAACTAAAACACCAAGCTAAAATATTTTGCAATTATTATCAACCCATATAATATTTTAAGTTTAGCGCAATTAACCCGAACACAAAAAAGAATAAAGGCAAAGAAGAAAATTAAACAGAAAGCAGTATAGTAAATATTGTTTAATATCTTCTTTGCCTTAAGTTTTAGGACATCGGAAGCAATTTCTTTTTGTAAACAGGAGCTAAACTTTCTGTTGTGGACAGATGCTCTTTGACGTTCTTGTTTGTTCTTCTGAACTGAGCAAATATGTACTGAACCGTTCGTATACTCCAGTGATCCATTTTAGCCAGCTCATTGAATGATGGCACATAGATATCATTGTGCTGACTGAAAAATTTTCTATAAGAATACAGTTCCATGTGAATGCGAATAAGGTATAGTAAAAATACCCATACCAGAAACAACCAAAACAGTTCCATAGGTAACCTCCCTCCCAAATGATGTTTCTTTATCTCTAGCTACTTGACTGAAAAAATATTAACAGAAAAACATGCCCTCTTAAAACAACATATTATTATGTAATGAAAATCTGTTGGCGTTTTAAATCCAAATGGTTTTAAGAAAATTTAACCGTGTTATTGGAGCATAGTTTCTTTTAAATAATTTTTTTTAGCGTGTGATCATTCAATCATGGGCTTGATAAAGAAGTTTTACTGTCTGGTCTTTCTCATTGGTATCTAATTATAATATAAAAGTAAATTTCATATACGCAAATCAATCCGCAAAAAAAATGGCGGCCAAAAGAGCTGTTTGATTTGTGAGGGTAAGAGGAGGATTTTACGCCGGATTGTGATGCAGAACATTGTTTTTTATCTTTGGGGGATTATAAACTTCAGTTTCCTGGATGAAAAGCTGTGGACTGAAAAGTTCAAGGCAGAAGCCGCGCTCAGCGGCTTACTGCCGGCAGCAGGTCGGGAATAGTAAAATAGAATGTGGAACCCTTTCCATGTTCAGAATCTACCCATATTCGTCCGCCGTGATGCTCAACTACCTTTTTACAGATTGCAAGTCCTATACCCGTGCCGGGATATTCACTGCGCTCATGCAGACGTTGGAAAATAATAAATATTCTATCGTGATAATCGGACTCAATGCCAATACCGTTATCCTGAACAGAAAACACCCAGTCCTTGTTTTGAAAGGAGCAGTTGACTTTGATAACCGGTTTTTCATGATTGTGAAATTTAATGGCATTAATAATCAGGTTAGAAAACAGCTGCTCAATCTGTGTTGAGTCAGCTGCAATTACAGGAAGCGATCCGAAGCTTACCGTTGCCTGGCTTTCTTCGATGTAGAGTTTCAGGTTTGAAATAACTTTCTCCATTACGGCTCTGAAATCAACGGGCTCAAAACATCGTGCCCTCGCCGAAAGCCGTGAGTACAGCAATAGGTCCCTTATCAGGTGCTGCATGCGCATGGCGCCTTCAATAATGAATTCAATGAATTCATCTGCATTGGAATCCAGCTTTGTGCGGTATCGCCTTGCAAACAGCTGTGTGAAATTTGAAACCATCCTTAATGGCTCCTGAAGATCATGGGAAGCAACATAAGCAAACTGCTCCAGATCCTTGTTGGACCGCTCAAGTTCAGTTAAAGTCAGCCTTAGCTCCTCTTCTGCTTTTTTTCTTTCAGTAATATCCAGCACTGCGCCGAGGATTTCTTCCAGCCGGCCAGCTTCATTTATTACCGGCTGACTTTTACAAAGAACATGCTTTTGAGTTCCGTCCGGCAGCTGCAGACGGTATTCAATTTCATGTGACATTTTTCCGTCCATTGGCAGGCTCAAAGTTTTTTTGAAAAGCTCCCGGTCCTCTCTTAGTATTCTACTATTGACTTCTTCAATAGCCGGGCTTTTGCCCGAAGGCTCCAAGCCGAAAATCCTGAAGAGCTCGTCCGAAAAATTGAGACTGTCCTTTGATATATTATACTGGTAGCTTCCAAGGTGTGTCAGCCTCTGAGCTTCAGCCAGAAGCTCCTCTTTCTGTCTGAGTATTATTTCAGTCTGTTTACGCACGGAAATTTCATGCAGGTTGTTGCTGTAAAGCTGAGCATTGAAAATTGCAAGCGCAATTCTGTCTGCTATATTCTGAAGAAAAAACTGGTCGTCAAGCGTATAGGGATGCCCCGGTTCATCCCTTGAAATATCCATCGTTCCTATGAGCTTATTTTCCACTCTTAATGGAACCATCAGAAAGCTGAACGTTCTGTAATCTTCCGAATACGGAAAGAATTCCTTATCGCGCGCGCTTATGAGCTTTTCTTTTGTAACATTCGAAATTAGTACAGGCTTTCCTGTATTAATGACGTAGCCCGCAAAACCATCTTCTATTGTCTGGGTTTCCAATTCAAATATATTGCGCAGGAGCCTGACTTTCTCGTAGTCGGAATGATAGAATGCCGCGGGCGCAATCCACTTGTTGTCATCTGAGCAGAGGCGTATAATTGCTGCATCACCAATCAGTTCAGCCGTATATCTTACTGCAACATCAAGCACTGCCTGGTAATCGAGCGTAACCTCGTTCAGCTTCTGTGAAATGCCTGCCAGTGCCTCTGCGCGGTATTTCTGATTGTAAATCTGGTTTTCCGCTTTTTTCCTTTCTGTTATATCGCGTATCACACTGACAATAAGCGTCAGCTTTCCATTTTCATCATGTATAGGATTCACATAATGCTCCGAAATAAAAATCTCCCTGTTCTTTCTCCTCAGGTGAAACACCGTTTCGTAAAAGCCTTTTGTCGCCAGTGCTTCATTGGATTCATCTGTGAAACGGTTGTGCATCTCGTCATTTACATGCAGTAACCTCATATCCTGGTTTTCCAGTTCATGCTTTTCATAGCCCAATATCTTTTCTGCAGCTTTATTGCAGTCAATTATTTTCTGCGTTGCCGGATCAATAAGAAGCACGGCTTCATTAAGACTTGAGAACACACTTTTAAGTATTCTGTTCGACTGTCGCAATTCAGACTGTGAACGGATCTGGCCGAAAACGTTCAGCAGGCAGACAATTATTCCGCTTACTTTCCCTTTGTGGTCAAACAGAGGGACGAGATCCCAGTTCCAGTAATTGGAATCTTTTTCCGTTATATCGGGAGCATTCAACGGACGCTCTTGTAAATAAAGGGTTTTTTTAACTGTTATTATCTCATGGAAAAGCTTTCTGTCCTCTTCACTTTTTACAAAGTCAAAATAATTTTTCCCCTTAAAAAAGGCGGCTTCTTTGGTGAATATCTGCGCAAAGGCTCTGTTGACGCTGATTATTGTAAAGTCATTTTTAAGGTATATAAACAACAGGTTAGTATTATCGGATATCGTCTGCAGGAGAAGGTTGGTTTCTCTTAATGCATTTTCATTTTTTCTGCTGAAAACAAGATACAGAACTATTAACCATATAAGTAGAATTTCTATCCAGCGGCTAATTAAAATTGTTTCCGATCTGTATTCAGAACATATATAAATATCTGCCAGTATGAGTATTGTAGTTGTCCAGGCGAGGGCGTTCGTATACGACCTGGGATATTTCCAGAAAAGCATTAGCAATGGAAATACATAAAGGACTCCTACAAAGTAAGGAAGAAATATGTCCGCTATAAAAATGCATAAAGTGACAAAAATGGACAAAAATAGTATTGATAACTTATTACTATTCTGCTCCATAGTGACCCCTCGTTTTTTGAACCGCGTAATTAGGCTTATCTTAGCCTATGAGCGCAGTTTTGCTAAAAGTTATGACAAATATTATTTAAAAACAAGTAGAAGGGGAGACTTTGGGCTACAAAAAAGGACAGGCTGGCGGATTTTACTTAACCCGGCACAGCCTGCTGAGAGAATATAAATGGAAGTAAAGTAACTTTTACTTCAGGTATCCTTTTGCCATCATTAGTTCTGCACAGAGTATTGCGCCTCCTGCAGCACCGCGCACTGTGTTGTGTGAAAGAACCACGAACTTGAAATCAAACAGATTGCATTTTCTGAGGCGCCCGATGGATACTGCCATGGCCTTATCAATATTCCTGTGCAGGCGCGGCTGCGGATATTTATCCTCAGTAAAATAATATATAGGATTTACCGGCGCCAGGGGAAGGTCCAGTTCCTGGGGCTCGCTGCGGAACGTCTTCCAGCATTCAATAATTTCTTCTGCTGAGGCTTTTTTCTTAAGATTGACCTGCACAGTTTCAATGTGCCCGTCCAGAACGGCAACCCTGTTTGTCTGCGCGCTTATCTTTATATCCATGTCCTTGACCGAATTACTCGCCAGGCTGCCAAGTATCTTTAACGGTTCGGATTCAAGTTTTGCTTCTTCACCGCTTATAAAAGGAATTACATTATCAAGACTGTCCAGACTTGATACGCCCGGATATCCGGCTCCTGAGAGCGCCTGCATTGTAACCACATTTACAGCCTCAAGTCCAAAATTATCCAGCAGCGGCTTTAAAGCTATTACCATCCCGATTGTAGAACAGTTCGGGTTTGTCACTATTGCGCCCTTGCCGTACTTCTGGCACTTTATGAGTTCCAGATGATCCGGGTTTACTTCTGGTATAAGGAGCGGAACGTCACTGTCCATGCGGTGATTTTTTGAATTGGAAACTATAATGTACCCGCTTTTTGCAAGATCACTTTCTATATGTCCTGCTACACTGGAATCCAGTGCTGAGAAAAGTAGATGGCTTTCAAGACCCGGTTCGCACTTCCTGACTTCCAGTTCCGCAGCACTTTCGGGTATAAGACTGGGGAGTATCCAGTTTACCGCGTCTTTATATTTTTTTCCTGCAGAGCGGTCGGAAGCAGCAACCTCCGCCAGGTTAAAATATGGATGATTTTCCAAAAGCTGAATGAATTTCTGCCCCACGCTGCCGGTAGCTCCAAGAACGCCGACATTTATTTTATCTTTTTTCACCAATTTAGACCTCTTGTAATATGTCTTTTAATATTTCAATGCCTGATTGAATTGCAGAATCCTCCGGCAGGAATTTTGGGGTATGAAGCCCGTACTTTTTATTAGTGTACGTTCCAAGCCAGAACATAAAAGAAGGATAAAGGTGGGAAATGAAACCAAAATCCTCTCCCGTCATTTTATAGCCGCAATCAATAAATTCATGTTTTTTTGAAAGCTTTTCAGACATCAAACTGAAAAGCTCCTTATCTACAATAACCTCGCTGTATAGTGAACCGTGGTCGATTGACCAGGTGACACCAGTTTTATCCTTAAGCTCTTCAAGCTTCGAAACAATTTTCTTAAAGAACTGTTCATTCTTCCTGCTGTCAAGAGCCCTTATCGTGCACTCGGCTTTTGTGTAAGAGGGGATTATGTTCCTGACCGTACCCGATTCAACTCTTCCGTATCCAAAAATAATCTTTTCGTCTGAACTATTAAGCTCCTTTTGTATCTCATCAAGAAACATCCTTAAGGCGTCAAAGGAGTTTATCCCGTTTTCAGGGAATGCAACGTGGGCGCTTTTACCATGAATAATAATGTCAAGTTCATAAGCCGACGCAAATAAAACACCGGCTGTGGATGCAATTGTTCCCAGAGAGTATTCATCTGTTACGTGGAGGGCAAAAGCCCTGCTGATATTAAACCGGCTCAGAATACCAGAATCTATAATCTTCTTTGCCCCGCCTCCGCCTTCTTCTCCCGGCTGAAACAGAAAAATCATGTTCCTTTTGGGCCTGCTTTCTGTTACATGCTTAATAAAGCCGTATAGTATCGAAGAATGCACATCGTGGCCGCAGGCATGCATATAATTATTTTTTGATGAGAAAGCAGCTCCGGAATCTTCCCTTATCGGAAGCGCATCGATGTCCGCTCTGAATAAAATGTAATCTCCATTATTGACCGTATATTCAACAACAAGTCCTGTTTCAAGCGGCTGGTGTATAACTATATTATTAAACTCCTGTAAGTTCCTTTTCAGAATATTTGTCGTTTCAAACTCATGAAACATCAATTCAGGATTCTGATGCAGAGCGTGACGCAGTTCTATGGGCGTTAACATTTTATGTCCTTCAAAATTAGTCCTGGCCGTGTGCCTTTTATAATTTAAACTCTTTTACCAGCGCATCAACTGCAGTCTGCTTATACTCCTCTGCAATCAGGCAGGATATGGCAATTTCAGAAGTGGTTACGAGCTTTATCGGAACGTTCTGAAGAGCCTTAAAGAAACTGGAAGCTACGCCAATTCCCGACCTCATTCCTATTCCCACAATCGATACTTTTATATATCCGGTGTGATATTCAATATCCCAGTCCTTCAGATCAGAGAGAACTTTATTCAGGGCAGCCTGAAGATGCTTTTTCTTGCTTTCAACAATTGTAAACGATACAACCAGATTTTCTTCTGAATTTATTATCGAAATCATATCCACATTAAGGCCCTCGGTAGATACTTTTTCAAATATTCTCCTGACAAGAGAATAGTCCACCGGCAGGTGCTTTATAAAAACCTGTGTCTGATTTTCCATCAGGCTGCATCCTGTAACTACGGGCTGCTCAATAATTATATTTTCATTTGCCACAAAACTACCCTCCTCATCAGAAAAAGTTGATCCGCAATAAATCTTGATTCCAAATTTCTTTGCAATCTCCACGGACCTGCTATGAAGAACCTTGGATCCGAGGCTTGCCATCTCCAGCATTTCGTCGTACGAAATGTACTTTATTTTTTTTGCATTCGGATGAAGCCTGGGGTCAATTGTATAAATCCCGGCTACGTCGCTGTATATCTCGCAGTCAAATCCCAATGCCGCTGCAAGTGCTACGGCCGAGGTGTCAGATCCTCCGCGCCCCAGGGTAGTTATTTCCCCTTCTTCTGTAACACCCTGAAATCCGGTTACAACAAGGGCGTCAAGCTCTTCCATCAGTTTTAATATTTTCGTTTTATCAAAGCTGACTATTTTGGCTTCGTTATATCTGGCCGTAGTCTTTATTCCGGCCTGAAAGCCGTTCAATGATTTGCTGTTTAACCCCTTGCTTTGAAGCGCCATGGCTACAAGGCTGGCAGAAACCTGCTCTCCTGTAGTCAAAAGCATATCGAGCTCTCTTGGATCGGGATTGGCTGTAACCTCTCTGGCAAGCTTTATCAGATTGTCTGTACTTTTACCCATTGCCGAAACTACAATAATTACCTTGCTCCCTGACTTTACCTTCCTGGCTATCTTATCTGCGATTTTCAGTATCTTTTCTGAACTTGCAACTGAACTTCCCCCATATTTCTGAACGATGATATTCAAGTGAGTCCTTCATTTATTTTTCTGTTAATTCAAACGGCTATAACTTTCTTAAGGCATCTATGAGCAGTGTCTTGGATTTTGTTTTTTCATCCACCTTTTTTATTTCTCTTGCCGGAATGCCGGCAACAACACTGTTTTCCTCCACGTCCGAAATTACTACAGAACCTGCTGCAATTACGGCGCCATTGCCTACCTTAATGCCTTCAAGTACAACAGCATTGGCGCCAATTACAACGTTATCCCCGATAACAACGGGGTTTGCGTTCGGGGGCTCAATTACTCCGGCTATCACGGTGCCTGCCCCGATGTGGCAGTCCTTTCCAATTACAGCCCTCCCGCCAAGTACGGTATTCATATCTATCATTGTACGTTCACCAATGACAACTCCTATGTTTATGACAGCCCCCATCATAATTACGCAGTTATTGCCGATTTCCACCATATCTCTTATTATTGCCCCCGGTTCAATCCTTGCGTTATATTTTGTAAGGTCGGCTAAAGGTATTGCGGAATTACGCCTGTCGGCTTCAATTCTGTATTTTTTTATGTGGTCCTTGTTTTTGCCGTAAAAGCCGTCAAAAGCGCTGTATTCGCAAATAAGTAGGCCGAAATCTTTTCCCCCGATATATTCGTACCCCGTAAAGTCAATCTTATCCAGATCTCCTGAAAGAAAAACCTTCAGGGGTGTAACTTTTGGGGAAGAGGCTATATAATTAATTATTTCGTATGAATCCATATCTGAAGTCTTTCCTAACTGTTTTGAAAAAGTACATCCTTAAAACTATAGAGACCTATTTTCTTCTGTGTAATAAAATTAACAGCCTTAAGAACCCCTTCGGCAAAAGTCCTGCGGCTGGTGGCACTGTGGGTTAAAGTCAGAACCTCTCCAAGCCCGCCGAAAGAGATTGTATGTTCGCCTGCAACGTTGCCTATTCTAAGCGAATGAATATCTATACTCTTGCCGGTTGCATTTCTAATCATCAGTGCCGTGCCCGAAGGTTTATCCTTCTTAAATCTGTGGTGTGTTTCCGATATTTCAATATCCCAGTCATCCAGATTATCACTTAAAAATTCCACGCACTTTAAGAGCATTTGTATTCCAACCGAATAATTGTAGCTGAGCACTACAGGGATCTCCTGGCTTGCCTCATTTATCAGGCTAAGCTGCTCATCGTTGTAGCCTGTGGTGCCAATTACAAGTGCTGTATTCATCTCACGTGCCAGTTCCAATGTCTTCTCCAGCGTATCAGGGGAAGAAAAATCTATCAGAACTTCAGGCGTTCCTTCTTTTTTCATCCCATATTTATCATACCTCAGTACAGCATCATTTCCTGCCTCAGCCATTACGCGTTCTATCTCTAGTCCCATCCTCCCGGATGAACCGATTAAACCATATTTAATTTTCTCCATTTTTCCCCTCTGTTGAAGAATTGTTCTTAAGGTTTTTTAATGTTTGACAGACTTCATTAAGATTTTAGAAGTTTTTTCTGTGGCGGCTGTTAAGGGCAGTCTTAACACATTTTTACAATAACCAAGCAGGCTTACGGCATACTTTACAGGTATAGGGTTTGTTTCAATGAACAGGTCATTCATTATTTTCAGATACTTTGAGTTGATCTCCCGCGCCAGGTTCCAGTCATTTTTCAAAATAGCATTTGTCAGGCTTACCATCTCTGCGGGATAAACATTCGAAAATACAGATATCACCCCAATGCCCCCAAGAGCCATGACAGGAATAGTCTGGTCGTCATTACCGGAAAATACCAGGAAGTCTTCAGGCTTCATAGCCATTAGCCTCGCAATCTGTGAAATATCCCCGCTTGCTTCCTTCACACCTATTACATTAGGACAGGCTTCATGAATTTTGATAACCGTCTCGGGCAGGAGGTTCATGCAGGTCCTGCCTGGAACATTATAGAGAATTATCGGCAGTCTGGTTCTTTCAGCAATATACCTGTAATGCTCAACCATTCCAGCCTGAGTGCCCTTATTATAGTAAGGATTTACAATCAGCAGGCCGTCGGCTTTATATTCTTCTGCTATCTTATTATTTTCCGCAACTTTCCTGGTGTTGTTTGACCCGGTTCCAATAATTACCGGCACCTGATGGCTTACTTCTGCCACAACAGTCTCAATTATTTTTTTTCTTTCCTCGTCCGTAATCGTTGCTGCTTCGCCGGTTGTTCCAAGCACAACCAGTGAATTAATTCCGCTGTCGAGCTGAAAGCGGACGAATTTTTTGAGAGCTGTATAATCAACTTCAAACGACTCATCAAAAGGCGTGATGAGAGCTGTACCAGTTCCTTTGAACATATATTCCCCAAATATAAAATTTACTTAAAAAACAGTTTAACTGCAGCCGGAAAAACCCATTTGGCAAATATAACATTTTAACAATAAAATTAAACACCTAAAGTCCGTTTATGGAACCTGCACAATGATTTTAAAACATTTATCTTATATTCACGCCGGGGGTCTGCTGAACTTTCAGCCTTTCTTCTTCCTGAAGTTCAATATTTATTGCAACACCGGCTCTTGCGCCTTCGGCAGCGGCGACCACAACAAATTTCACATCCTTTGTTATGTCGCCGGCTGCAAAGACTCCTTTTATATTTGTCTGCTGCCTTAAATTTGTAGGTATAAAACCCTTGTCATTGAAACGGCATCCGAGCTTTTCGGCCAGGTTCGACTTCTGTTTCTGCCCGGTGGAGAAAAACATGACGTCGCGATCAACGGAGGCGTCATGTTGAAAAACTATCCTCTGCAATAAACCGTGGCGGCCTTCAAGTCGGGCAATTTTGTCTGTAAAGATCCTGATATTATGATCTTCAAGAGTTCTCCTGTCCTTGGCAGTCAGCCTTGACAGTCCGTCGGGGCATAAAATAACGTCGTTACTCCATGTCTTAAGGGAAAGAGACATTGCCAGGGCGGCTTTACCTCTTGCATATACAGCCAGCCTCTTGTCGCGCACTTCCCAGCCGTCGCAGTACGGGCAGTGGAAAACACTAGAACCGTAGAGCTCATCAATTCCATCAAGCTGCGGAATGTTGTCTGTTATTCCGGTAGCAAGAAGGATCTTTTTTGAACAGAGTTTTTCGCCTTCAGCATTTACCAGCTCAAATCCCTCTTCAAGAGGAACAACTTGAGAGATTTCCATTTGCCGCTTTTCGACGTCGTACTGTTTAAGCTCTTCAGTTCCCAGGCGCAGGAATTCGAGAGGTTTGATCCCGTCACGCGACAGATACCCGTGCATGAACTTGGCTTTAATATTTCTCGGCTTTCCGCTGTCGCAAATGAGAACGCGCCTCCGGCTTCGGCCAAGAACGATGGCTGCATTTAGCCCCGCAGGTCCGCCTCCTATAATTATAACGTCATAAATGCTGTCCGTTACTCCATCAGCCATATTTCTCCGAAATGAATTTCATTCACTTATTTGTAAAGATTTATTCGCATAATGTCAACGAAGGAATTCTGCCTTAGTTATCGGGCATCCGGATTAAGTGAAATAATTCAGCTTAAAAGCCTTTGTTATGACGTGGAGCAATTTATCCGGGAAGAATTTTTCAAAGATTATGTTATCTTATGGTATAGCTAATGTATGTAGGACATTCTTTGAGGCAAAAATGAATCTGGCAATACTGGCTGCTGGTGAAAGTTCGCGTCTTAAGGCTGAAGGCTTAAAGATTCCTAAGACCATGATCAGTATTAATGGCGAAACTATTGTTGAAAGAATAATAAGACTGGCAGCTCAAAACGGCATTCATTCAGTATACTGCATTATAAATGAAGAGGAATCAGCACTTAGGGATTTCTTTATTTCGGGAGACTTTCCGGTTCCGGTTAAGCTTGTCGTCAGAACTACTGAAAGCTCTATGCACAGCCTTTTTACCCTGGCTCCTTATATTTCAGATGAACCTTTTCTCCTGACAACATGCGATTCGGTTTTTGATGCAAAGGAATTCTCGAAGTTTGTCTCCTCCTTAAAAGGGAGTGTGGACTCGCAGGGCATACTTGCCGTGACGCAATATATCGATGATGAAAAACCCTTATGCGTTGAAATGGACAGCGGGTACAGAATTACTTCATTTAGTGACAGCCTTCAGGGTTATCAGTGGGCTACAGGCGGAATTTATTACTTTTTACCCGAAATATTTGAAATGATTAAAACAGCCCATGATCTTAAAATATCCCGCCTTAGAAACTTTCTGAGGCTTCTTTTAAGCAAGGGTTATAAACTGAAAGGGTATCCATTCTCCAAAATAATAGACATAGACCATATTAAGGATATTAAGGCAGCCGAAGAATACCTGTGTTCCTTAAGATCTTAATTGGGACCGGTTCAGATTCAGTATATATAGTATTGAAATAGTAGTAAAAAATGCCTATATAATTTAATAGGCATACAGCCGTGCCTATGTTCTTAAAAACACCTTCCTAAACGATGGAGCCAGGATATGAAGTTAAAGTTTGCAGGCATCCGGCGGAAAACAGAATTTTCTCCGAACCATGAGGTTAATGATCTGGCAATTATTAATTGCACAGCTGAAAACTTAAGAAAACTGGGAGCAGATGTTACTTTATACGACGAAGATACGATCAGCCCTGATCTTATAAAAGAAGATATTATTTTTTCAATGGTCCAGGGCCCAAAGGGAATACAGGAACTCTTCAGGATCTCAGAACGCGGTTCCTTAATTATTAATTCACCGCAGAGCGTTTACTCCTGCTACCGCTTCAATATGCTGAAAATGCTTTCCGGCGGTGGAATACCTACTCCCAAAAGTATACTTACTTCAACTGAAATAAGCCTTAACGGCCAGATAAATGAATTTACTTCAGAAAGACTCTGGATAAAAAGAGGAGATGTGCATGCCGTAAGTAAAGCAGACGTTATTTCCGTACCAACAGACCGCGACGAGATTACTACGACTCTCGTGGAATTCCACAGGCGCAAAATCAACAGGGTAATTCTCCAGGAACATATTCCGGGCGACACGGTTAAGTTCTATGCCCTCAGGGGAACGGGATTTTTTTACTGGTATTACCTTGCCAATAATTTCAATAACTGCTTTGATGCAATAGCTCTCGGACAGCTGGCTGAAGCTTCGGCAGAAATTCTTGGCCTTTACATATACGGCGGCGATGCTATTATTACAAGCGACGGCAATATAATTATTATTGATATTAACGACTGGCCCAGCTTTGCGCCTATCAGAGAAGAGGCCGGTTATCATATTTCCAACTTACTATTAGCTAAAGGGAGGGACTTTGTTAACGGCAGACTTTAAACCCAAACACGCGTCCATGATGACGCAGGTGCCCGGTCCGAAATCAAAGGAACTGTTCGATCTTGAACAAAAATATATCTCTCCGGGCATTCAGACCATTGCCACTTCTTCCAAAATTGCAGTTGAAAAAGGTGATGGCGTAATCATTGAGGATGTGGACGGCAACAAGTATATCGATTTCTTTGCGGGCGTCGGCGTGGCAAGCCTCGGCTATAACCACCCGAAATACGTTAAAATGATGCAGGAGCAGGTCTCTAAAATACACGTCGGAAGCTTTACTTCCAGAAACAGGGCCGCACTATCGCAGCTTTTAGCCGAAGTGGCCGTAGGCGACCTTACTCGCACACAGTACTACAGCAGCGGGGCTGAAGCTGTTGAAGCTGCCCTGAGGCTGGCTAAATCCTATACGGGCAAATCGGAATATATCGGGTTCTGGGAGGGTTTCCACGGAAAAACACTCGGAGTTCTGGGACTCCTGGGGGATAACTTCAAGCACGGTCTGGGACCTCTTCCTTTCGGAAGGTATCTGACACCGTATGCAAACTGCAGACACTGCCCGTTTGAAAAGAACTTCCCTGAATGCGATTTTGCCTGCGTGGACTTTATGAAGAAAAAAATCAGATACGAAACTACAAACGACATTGCAGCGATTGTTGTGGAACCGATACAGGGAACCGCCGGAAATGTCATTCCTCCGGAAGGCTTCCTTGCTAAACTCAGACAGCTTGCTGATGAAATTAAGGCCGTCCTGATAGTTGATGAAATGATTACAGGTTTCGGCAGAACAGGCAGGATGTTCGGCTGCCAGCATGATGACGTTGTGCCGGACATAATTACCGTTGGCAAGGGATTCGGCGGAGGTTTCCCGATGACGGGACTTATGTCGCGCGAAGAGGTCATTTTCTCAAAGCCGTTTGCCAATCCCAGCGGCAGCTCTTCGAGCTACGGCGGTAACCCGCTGGCTTCAGCGGCTGCATACATAACCCTGAAAACTATTATAGAAGATGACCTGGTTGGAAATTCCGCAAGGGTCGGAGCTTTCATGCTCGAAAAGCTGAAAACCTTTAAGGACAAGTTCCCGTTTGTGGGCGAAGTGCGCGGCCGAGGACTTATGATTGGCATGGAACTCGTCAAATCTCCGGGCTCCAAGGAAAAACTGGATAAAAAGTATACGCAGATGATCTTCCAGGAATGCCTGAACCGCGGACTAATTGTTATGGGCTACAACCCTGATATCAGAATTAATCCGCCCCTTGTTATTACAGAGGAAATAGCTGAAGAAGGAATTGAAATAATGGAGGAAGCCTTTAAGGATGTCGCAAATAGAATCGTCATATAAAACTAGAGACGTAGAAGAATTCCTGGATATTTATTTCTACCGCCCCTTAGGTTTTCTGATAGCGAAAATCTCCTGGAAACTTGGCTTAAAACCAAACGGAATAACTTTTATCAGTATGATAGTGGGTGTAACAGGCGGGCACCTGCTGTTTTACAGAAATACGCAGTTAAACCTTTATGGCATTCTTCTGCTCATTTTGGCCGAGACCTTCGACAGTGCCGACGGACAGCTTGCAAGGCTTACAGATTTTCGTTCCAGGTACGGGCGGATTTTTGACGGCTTTGCAGGCAACCTAATTTTTATGAGTACATATATTCATCTGGGTCTGAGGATTATAGCTTCAGGCGGAACCTGGTGGGTATTTCCCCTTATCGTTATATCCGGCGTCTGCCACTCTTATCAGAGTGCAATGGCAGATTATTACAGAAACGGGTACCTGCATTTTGTAATTTCAGTTAAAAAAGGTGAGATCGATAAACATAAAGAAGTCGCCAGGAGATTCCGCAGCTTAAGCTGGAGGAAGGATTTCCCGGGCAAGTTCCTTATGATGTTTTACGTTAACTATACACGCCAGCAGGAGAGCCTGTCCAAAAACTTCCAGAAACTTTTCAGCCGGAGTACTGAAGTCTTTCATAATAATATTCCTGATAATTTCAAGAAGGTTTACAAGGAATATAATAAGCCCATGCTTAAGTATTATAACATCCTTACAACAAATACAAGGATGGCCTGGCTGTATTTAGTGGTCCTCATGGATAAGCCACTGTACTATTTTTTTCTTGAACTTACACTTCTGAATATTCTCCTTGTCTGGGTTACAGCCAAACAGGAGAATATTAATAAGAAACTTCTTGTGCTGGTTGATAAATATAAGCCGGCTAAAATAAGAGTGGAGAAATAATTTGCTGAAGGGAGCCATAATAGGAATAGGAAAAATAGCCCAGGAAGGCCACATGCCGGCATTTCTGGAAAGCGGGATTTCCTGCGATGCCAAAATAGCTGCTGCCGTGGATAGTAACCCTGAAACAGTAAAACTGGCCAGGGCAAAATATTCCGACATAAAATACTATGCCTCAATTGATGAAATGTTTAGAAGTGAGAAGGTTGATTTTATAGATATCTGCTCACCTCCAAGGACTCATGCCCGACTGATCGAGGAGGGCTTGAAAAAGGGTGTCCATATTATGTGTGAAAAACCCTTTGTCCTCAGCCCCTATGATGCAGAAAGGCTCTACCCCGTAATTGCAGAATATCCGGGGATATTTATGCCTGTCCATCAGTATAAGTATTCTCCCATATGGAAAACATTCAGGAATGAGGTTGAAAATTCCGGGGGGAAAAGCATCCTTCAGTTTAATGTATTCAGAACAGAAGCCGATAACGGGATAGCTCCCCTGGAAAGCAGGTGGCGCACGAATCCCCAAATCAGCGGAGGCGGAATTTTATCCGACACGGGTGTGCATTATCTTTACCTGGCATTGTGGATGCTTGGCGATGTAAGAAAAGTTACTTCGCGTATCTTTTCCATATCGCATACTGACTATCAGGTTGAAGATACAGCAATGGCGCTGCTGGAATTTGACCGGGGAGTTGCACAGATCAGCCTTACGTGGGCAGCCGACAGAAGAGCCAACAACGCCTGCTTTATAAACGGCAATGGAAGCCTCGTCTATAACGGTACTGAACTGATTAAGTATACAAAAAACGCAAGCGTGAAAATTCCAGTTCCTGATGCTTCAGATAAAAAGAACTACGTTGCCTTATATGTCTCATTGATAAGGGACTTTTTAGGGCAGATCAGTTCCGGGCTTAAGGATAATTGTCAGCTCGAAGAAGCGTACAAAAGCATCCGGCTATTGCATTCATGCTACAGGTCAGCTGAATTAAACCAAACAATTGCTTTTTAATGAGGAAAAAGCTTTTTCCCATATTGTACATTCTTGGGATTGCCATATTTGTCATTCTTATCTGGGACTTCGGGGTTGATAAGATACTTATCAATATAAGAAAGACAGGGTGGTGGTTTCTGCCCGTTATTGCAGTCTGGGGGCTCGTTTATGTTATTAATGCACTGGGATGGTATATCATACTCGGGGAGGATAAAGGTAAGATAGAATTCTGGAGAATCCTTGGCATAAGCCTTGGCGGCTTTGCCATAAATTATATTACTCCTTTTGTAAATCTTGGGGGCGAACCTTACAGAATATATGCACTTAAGGAGTTTACAGGCATCAATAAATCCGTTTCTTCGGTAACTCTTTACAGAATGCTTCACATCATCTCGCATCTTTTATTCTGGCTGGCAGTAATACCGGTAACATTTTTTGTGATCCCTGTATCACTGAAATTTGCAATAGCCTTAGTTATATTATTTATAGCTATTTTTTTAATGGTGGCCTTTGTCTTCACAAGGCACAAACTGGGAATCTACGAGGCTTTGTCGAATATTTTAAGGCGCCTGAAATTCCTGAAGTTTCTGAATAAAAAGCTGGAAAAAAATAAAAGCAATATATCTGAGATTGACCGGCAGATAAGAGACTTTTACTTTAACAGGAAAAGGACATTTTACACTGTCCTTGGTATGGAATTTTTCGCCCGTATTCTGGCTGCAATGGAGTTCTTTTTTATTTTCCGTTCCATCGGCATTGATATATCCGTTTTCCAGGCGCTGTACATCCATGGGGCATCCTCACTTTTTCTGAATATACTTTTCTTTATGCCCATGGAGTTCGGAACAAGAGAAGGAAGCCTTTATATTACCCTGAAAGCATTTATACCCGATGCATCGGTGGGAATTTATATCGCCCTTGTTAACCGGGTCAGGGAATTATTCTGGATAGGAATAGGAATGCTGCTGATTCAATTCAACAATAGAAGCTTAAAAAAAGAAAATGCCATTATCATGCGTAAAAGCGGAATTACTCCATGAAAACAATAATCTTCGACTTCGGCGGTACACTCGATACAGACGGCATTCACTGGTGCGTGAAATTTCTGGAAACCTGCCAAGACGTGGGAATATTAATTCCCGAGAAGATTTTCAGAAACGCCTACGTCCTGGCTGAAAGAGATATGACCGGAAAACTTGGTGAAAATACGGGTTTTTTGGAAACACTCCATCAACAGATCCTCTTTCAACTTAAACACCTCGTGGAGGACTATAACTGCAGGTTTTACGATCATCTGCCCCGTATAGCAGAGGAACTTTCCTTAAAGTGTTATAACGACGTGAAAAATAATATCAGCATAATTACCGGCATGCTCCAGCGTCTTTCAAAAAATTACGAACTCGGCGTCATTTCCAACTTCTACGGCAATCTTGCCCATGTGCTTAAAGAACTTGGCTTATTTGAATTCTTTTCCTTAATAATGGATTCTGAAGTAAACGGTCTCAGAAAGCCGGATACCAGATTCTATCTTCAGCTGCTGGAGGAGACTACATTTGCCCCTGACGAGATTATAATGGTAGGGGATTCCTATGAGAATGACATTGTGCCTTCTAAAAACCTGGGCTTCAAAACCATCTGGCTGAGAGGAAAGTCCTGGAAATATCCGGATGACTATTCCAAAGCGGACTTTGTCATAGGAAGCTTAACAGAAACCGAAGATGCCGTGAGAGTAATGGAAAAGATGAATTTCTGCAAATCCTTCTTCTCGCATATGAAATAACCCAGTCCGCTCATTCTGGAAAGATCTCCGGAAACTAGGCCGTGTAAAAGGCTTTTATTTGGAATACAGCTTCGCGGCTTTTTCGGCCGATGAAGTAATTCCTTTTATGAGGGCAGAGCTGAATCCATGATGCTCCATCTGGTTTAATCCTGCTATTGTGCAGCCCTGTGGCGTTGTGACCTTATCCACTTCCTTTTCAGGATGGCTGCCGAGATCAACAAGAAGTGAAGCGGCGCCTTTAGCAGTCTGGGCTGCCATTAAAAGGGCTTCCTCAGCATGAAAGCCGATTTCAATCCCTCCCTGTGAAGCTGCGCGTATAGCCCTTAAAAAAAATGCAATTCCGCAGGCGCACAGGGCTGTTGCAGGAACCATTAAGGATTCTTCTATTGTAAGTACTTTACCTACCGATTCGAAAATACGTTTTGTTAACTCGAGTCCGCTTCTACCGGCCTGATCTGCGCAAATGCAGGTCATCGATTCCCTTATGGCAATTGCTGTATTTGGCATGGCTCTCAGCACAGGTATATTGTAATTTTCAATTTTACGCCTGATCTCCATAATGGATGCGCCTGAAACTACAGATATCACTGTGTGCCTTTCTTCTTCAAGCGAATCTTTAATTTCCATTAAAAGTCCATCCAGCTGCTGGGGTGTTACTGCAATTATAATGACATCGCTTCTGCTGACAGCTGAAGTGTTGCTTACGTCTGTACTAAAGCCTTGCAATTCAAAAGTTTTCAGCAGATCCTTGTTTCGTCTTGTTAGGGTAATATCAATTGTCCTGAATGCTCCGGATCCCACAAGTCCTCTTGCAATTGCTGAGCCAATATTGCCGCCGCCTAAAATTGCCGCGCTTTGCTTTATTACTGTCATTTGGAAGTCCTGTTTCATTAATATTATATCAATATAATAAATTGTTCTGAGTAATTCCCGGTTTTCGAAAGAGCATTCAGTTGTACGGCGTGCTGATTGCATTGTATTTCAGCGTTATTATTCGTTTTATAAAATTAAAGGAAGAATCCCCTGAAAACTGAGATATCAAAAATCTTTAGCTGCTGAATAAAAGTGTCCTGGAGGAAATCCAGTTTTTCTTTGAGACATACAACAGGTTCAAAGGACGTGATTTTATGGCATTAGGCAAGTACGGTCCCAAAACAGGCGCTTAAATTAGTTAAGAAGGGCATTCAAAAATTTAACGCAGAAAACAGCAGAAAATTAAATTATAAATAAAGGGAATAAGAATGGAAAACGACAATAATTATGTTAATGATCATGGAGATTTGGATCAGGGCGGACGCAGGCCCGGTACCAGGCCTGAAGAATTTGAAGGAGAAAATGAGACGACGGGCTATGGCCATAAAAGAAAAGTGAAAGATGAGAAAAAATCAGGCAGCGGCCTGGAAGAGTATAAGGATAAACAGCAGGAAAAAAAAGACTCTGACCCGAACCCGCTGGATGGCCAGGAAAATATTCAGAATGAATAAAACTCATGAATCCGTATTTTATCTAAATGCCAGGAACCGCTTCCTGGCATTTTTTATTATTATTATATTTTTCTGAAAAAACCGCTGGAGATAACATAATAAACCTCTTGTTTACCCGCTCCAAAAATCTGCAGACAAAAAAGCTGTAGAAGTTTTTCCTATTTATCTCTATCTTCGTACTCAGTTTTTATTGTCACGAACCATGGAGGAATTTTATGCGGGTATTCATACTGCTGCTGCTTTTAACTGCCATGTCATTTGCCCAGACAAAAGTTGAGGATATAAAAACTTTTACCCTCAATAACGGCATGAAAATAATTATGCTCGAGGATCATTCCATCCCAAATGCAAATATGTACCTGTTCTGGCGCGTGGGATCAAGAAATGAATACCCGGGTATTACCGGCATATCCCACTTTTTTGAGCATATGATGTTCAACGGCGCTAAGAAATACGGCCCGAAAATTTTCGATCAGGTGATGGAATTTAACGGCGGTGCAAATAACGCATATACTACGGAAAATGTTACGGTTTATACCGACTGGTTTCCAAGCAGTGCGCTTGAAACGATTTTCGACCTGGAGGCCGACAGAATTGCAAACCTCGACTTTAACGACAAGCTTGTTGAAAGCGAAAGGGGAGTCATCCTCTCGGAAAGAAGCACGGGACTTGAAAACAGCAATTTTGAATTTCTGAACCAGCCCCTGCTTGGCGCAGCTATGACTGCCCATCCTTACCACTGGCCTGTTATCGGCTATGAGTCGGATATAAAAAACTGGTCAAAGAGTGATCTTCAGAATTATTTCAAAACCTATTACGCTCCCAATAACTGCGTGGCCGTTATTTCAGGCGATATTAACCCCGAACAGGTTCATGAACTCGCACAGAAATATTTTGAGCCGATTCCAAAGCAGAATCCTCCGCGCAAAATCCATACTGTTGAACCTGAACAGCTTGGGGAAAAAAGACTTACAGTGTATAAAGCTGTATCCACTCCGAACGTGATGCTCGCTTATCATGTGCCCCAGACAGGCTCAAGTGACTACTATGCGCTTGATATGCTCAATTCAATATTATCTGAGGGCAAGAGCTCCAGGCTTTATAACGCTCTTGTGGACAAAAAACAGCTGGCAACAGAAGTGTTCTCATACATTCCGCAGGCATTTGATCCGTTCCTTATGTTCATCTATGCCGTTGCCGGCGATAATGTTAAAGCTGAAACTCTGGAGGAGGCAATCTGCGTAGAACTGGATAAGATATCAAAAGATGGTGTAACAGAGGCCGAGCTTCAAAAGGTGAAAAACCAGAAGCTTATGGAGTTTTATCACTCCATGGAAACAATAAACGGAAAGGCCAACAGCATCGGTACCTATGAACTATTCTTCGGGAATTATACTAAGCTCTTTTCTGCTCCTGATGATTACAAAAAAGTTACAAATGAGGATATTAAACGCGTGGCATCCAGGTACTTTGTTCCAACAAACAGGACCGTAGGCTTTCTTCAGCCGGAAAAGGAGAATAAGTAATGAAAAATCTTAAACCAGCATTAACAATTTTATTTTTATTTATATTCTTAACAGGCAGCCTTTCTGCCGGAAACGAAAATACCGCTGCCAACAGCTATAAGCTGCCTGCTTATGAAAAGTTTGTCCTTGATAACGGCCTTACCGTTTATCTCATGGAGCAGCACGAGGTGCCTTTAATATCTCTTTCACTTGCCGTACCGGGCGGCTCCATTTACGACGGCAGCAAGGCCGGAGTTGCTTTCCTGACTGCAGAAGCCCTGCATTTCGGCACCAAGAGCTATACAAAAGACCAGATTGAAGAAACCTTTGATTTCTATGGTGCCAGCTTTTCTTCCCGTGCAATAAATGAATCAGCCAGAATTAATGCTTCGTTTGCTTCATCGGACAAGGAGAAGATTCTGCCCGTTATAAAAGAAATGGTGGTAAACCCCGTCTTTGATGAAACTGAGTTCGGGAAAAGAAAACAGAGGGCTCTTCTGGAGCTGAAGCAGGCAAAGGAAAGCCCCCGCCGCGTAATTAAAAGCTATTTTGATAAGTTCCTCTATGGAAACAACCCCTACGGAAGCCCCGTTACGGGAACCGTTTCATCTGTTTCTTCCAT
>JBLNAZ010000047.1:0-10894 GCA_050259615.1 Syntrophomonadaceae bacterium
TTACAGGTTTCTTAAATCTGTCCCTTGCCATATTCTCTTAACCCTTCTTCATTGCTCCTTTCGCATATCCTAATCATATTTTACCTGATTTTCTATGCCTATTTTCACACAGTCTCTAAAGCTCGTGGCTATTCAAGGGGAAAATGAATATTTATGAATGGCCACGATTTTCCACGGAGGATCGGGGTTAATGGAGATCCCCAATATTAAAGGAGAGCATCCAGAAAAACGCATATAGCAAACACCGAAGGTGTGCTCTATCTATAGAAAAACGGATCCCCATACCCATGGAGCCCTGAAGGGGTGAGATGTAGATAGGCAATTTGACATAGCGCCCCTTCAGGGCGCTGAAATGTGGGGGGATTCATTTCCCGGGGTTCCCGCATCCCCTAGCGGGGATTTGGTCACCCCGGGCTATAGACAGAGCGCCCCCTTCGGGGCTTATTAACTGCGTAGCTCTAAATGCTCACATTTCATTTTTTACTTGATTGGCATTCAGGATAGGTATTTCTCGGTTAAAGCATTAAAAAAGCCCTGAAGATTTTAATTTCAGGGCTTTTTCTTTTAATCCTTAATCCTTGAAAGGATTTTTTCATCATTTAGCTCTCTCAGGGCGTCGCGGGCAACCCAGCGCGCGGCTTTGGAATCCAATTTCAGTATTCTTTCACCGCTTCTTACGGCCAGGGGCGTGAGTCTGGAATTTCTTTTACCTATCTGACGCAGGGCCCAGTTGACGGCTTTCTTTACGAAGTTTCTTTCATCGCAGGCTTCCCTTTCAATTACGGACAGAAACTCAATAAACATTTCGTCATGGGCTTTTTTATTATGCACCGAAAGCGCTGCCATGAGAACAAAGCCTGCCCGTTTTACAAACTCCTCTTCACGCAGGCTCCATTCGAGCGCTTTTTCATAGGCATAGGGAGTTTTATCAAAGAGGCTGCTGCAGGTCTGGTCGCACACGTCCCACGATTCAAAGTCCTTCACCCAGTGCTCCATCTGGGATCTAGTAACCTGGCGGGGGTCGCCTGTGAGGGCTGCAAGTATGCGTGCCTCGTGTATGCCTGTTTCCCAGAGCTCCAGTGAAAGCGCCTGGTCCTTGCCGGTCATCTTTGCCATGAATCTTAGCTGAGGCATTGAAACGCCGTAAGTATTAACGGAGCTTATGCCGAAGCGCGCCATTCCCTTGACATTTTCTTCGTTATAATTGCTTTTTATAAAATCCAGGATTTCTTCTTTTGTCATTTACGCCCTTAAAGTTTTAGTTTTAATATCAGTACGTCCTTCAGCTTCTCTTCGGGGAGGATTTTGCCGTTTGCGTCAAAGGCTCTAAGCTGGCTGGTTGCAATGAAGTAAAACTCATCGCCTTTTATTGTACCGGTGGTTGGTATAATAAAATCGGGGTTATTTGCCTCAAGGACTTCCATTTTTGTTGCGCGGTTCAGGCTGTTATCCAGGTAAAACCGTGCTATGCGGTTGAAGTTAGAGTTCTGGACTCCGATGAGGCTGTTTTTGTAGAAGTACAAGCCGTCGCAGAATTCGAGCGACACATTATTGTCGGCGGTAACAGAGACGTAGGTTTTCTTTTTAAGGTCCACTTTTAATATACCCGCCGAATGAGCCACGAAGAGGTACTTCCCGTCGTCGCTGAGTGCAATGCCGTTGGGGTACTGAAATCCCGCAAGGTCAAGATACAGCTTAAGCGAATCCGAATCCTTTGAAATCAAGTATACTGCGGGCGACTGGCTGTCGGTTACATATATATCCCCCTGTTTGGTATAAACCAGGTCGTTAAAGAAGTGGTTTTTTGCGGGGGTGGTATATTTTTTAACAAGTCTGCCTGAAGGGATATCAAATTTGAAAACGCCGGCGCGGCCCTCATCCTTAGGGTCGGAGCCTTTCATAGTATTTGTAAAGCTGCTAGCGGCATAAAGAAGTCCGCGTTCCGGATCAGCCTTCATTCCCACCACTGCCCAGAGTCCGTCCTGCCTTTCCGAGGTAAAGTTTTTATATGTGCCATTGGGACTTACCTGCAATATTTTGGATTTATATAGGCTGCTGAGGAAAAAGCTGCCTGTTTTTGAGTCGTAGGCAATTCCTTCGGGAATGAGGTCCTTTTCGTTAATGACAAAAGCCTTAGTGCTGTTTACAACCGGGGCTTTAAGCTTTTTAATTTTTTCGCGGATAGAATTAAACCCGGGAGTATCTTTCAAAGAAGTAAAATCCGGATCCTGTTCTGCGTCCAGGCCGCCTCCTGCATCAACGAGCTCATTGAGGAGTTTCAGAGCCTCATTATTATTACCTGAAAGGCTATAGGCGCAGGCGAGGTTATATTTAATTGCCTGGCTTTTGGGTTCAAGTTCGAGAGCCCTCCTGAAGTTTTTAGCCGATTCAGCATAGTTTTTATTCTGGTAGTTTTCGGTTGCCTTCTGGACGTAGTAGCTGATATCAGTTTCCTGAGCTGCGAGAGTAGTAAAAAAAAGGAAAAACGGTATGATCAGTTTTTTCAGCATGGGGATTCCTCTTGTTAAATATGTTGAGAAAACATGAGAGTTAGACTTACGTATGTACAATAAAGAATTATTTACTGCCGTTTAATTTACCATTTCTGTTCTTTATTAGAAAGTCTTCTATTTCCTCAATTACGCTGACGAACTTATCGAGTTCCATAGGCTTCGTGTAATAGCGCTCAATTTTAAGGCTTTTGCATATACGCACATCGCTTTCGGCTTCGGAGGAGGTAAGCACAATAACGGGAAGGTTATGAAGATGTTCGTCGTTTCTTATATCTGCCAGAACTTCCTTGCCGTTTTTCTTAGGAAGGTTCAGGTCGAGTATCACCAATTCAGGTCTTGGGGCGTCGGGAAAATTAGCATCCCTTTTCAGAAACGAAATGGCGTCCACGCCGTTATTAACCACGTTAAGGTTAACGGGGACCTTACCGTAATTAAAGACTTCCTTAATGAGGCGGATATCGCCGAGGTTATCCTCAACAAGCAGCAGTTGTCTGACTTCCGTATTTTCCATTACTTACAGCACCTTATAAGATTAAATATCGATTTTGCCTTTCATTTGGTTAGATCCGGTAAAGTAAAAAGGTAAGGTATTTGTTTTACAAATTCAACGTATGAAAAAGAAAATAAGGAGATTTTTCTGCTCTCGGGGTTAGAAAGGGAATTCTTTGTTAACAGACAAAATAAGCAGAAGTGCCTAAAGCAAGGAGTCATCCATTTCTTTTATAAGCTTCTTAAAGTATTTATTATAGGATTTTAGCAGTTCTTTCGTCCTGCCGTTAACATTTTTGTAAAACTCTTTTGAATTAAATACTTCTTTTCTGTGGGCTTCATACCAGCTAAAGGCAATAAGACACATTACTGATTCAGGATACTTAGAAAACATATTTTCAATAATAGTATCAAATTTATAATAGTCATTTTCACCAAAAGCATAAAACAGATTATTATAGGCACCCGGGAAATACCTGGAATCCGGATATTTGTTAATCACATTCAATAACATTTGAGCATAACCAACCGTTTTCTCATACGGCATGTCAATAATGTGCATTTTTGATTCATCCGTCAGCATTTTATAGACCGTTTTATCAGTCTCAGTCTCCGGATCAACAACACTGATCTCAATGGGATCAGAATAGAATTCTTTTTGCTCCTTGCTGCTGTTTGAGGCGTCCCGATAAATATATTTTAACTGCAGGATATATTTCCCTGTTTTTACAGATCTCGGCTCCCAGACAGATATTCCGGGTGTAGAATCTTTCGAAATTGCCCTGCTGATTTGTAAAAAGGCCCCCATAGATTCACCCTGCTGAAAATTAACCTTTTCCTGACAATCAAGCGGGGTTAGTGCTACTCCTGACTGCAGAAGATTCCTGTTATTATCCATGAGCAGGAACTGCAGTTCTGTTGACCCATTTATCGGACAGATTTTAATTGTACTTGAATTGTTTGTTAAAAAGGCAAAACCATAGATTGTCTCCCCCTTTAAGAACTCGTTCTTATCAATAGTAAGCTTAAGTGATAAATCCTGAGCGCAGATACAGCTATAATTTACTATACAAAGAAATAAAATAATTAGGTTCTTTTTCATAATTAATATCCTTTATACTGCGATGAACAATCACATAGTTTTTAAAGGTGACCGAACTATAAGTGGTCCTTAGCTTCAGGTCTTTAGAACTTAAAATAATGAATATTTTAGCAAATATGTATTTTGGGATAGGTATTTATTTAAAAAATGCGTTAATTGACAGTTAAATATTATCAACAAATTTATTCTTAAGGAGTAACTTATGCCAATAAAACCGAATCAGGTTGTTACTGTTATCTACAGCCTAAAGGATCAGAATGGCGAAATATTGGATTCTGCAACTAAAGAACAGCCTTTTTCATTTTTAAGCGGCCAGAATCAGATTCTTCCTAAACTGGAAGAAGAAATTGGAAATATGATTATCGGGAGCAAAAAAGAAATATTCCTTTCTCCTGAAGAAGCTTATGGCGAATATCAGCCTGAGTCAGTCCAGGTGGTTGACCGTTCCAACTTCCCCGAAGGCAGCAAGCTTGAAGAGGGAATGGAATACGTAGCAAATTCACCTGACGGACAGCAGATGCCTTTTGTTATCGCTAAAATTGAAGGTGACGAAATTACACTCGATTTTAATCACCCGCTGGCAGGCGAAGCACTTACATTTGATCTTGAACTGCTCGACGTAAGAGACGCTACAACTGAGGAGCTTGCTCACGGACATGTTCACGGTAACGGCGGACATCACCACTAAGCTCTTAATGGAGCTGGAAATTTCCTTTTAATATAAAATTATAAGATGACATCCCTAAAGGATGTCATCTTTTTTTATATGCTGTTTTTCAGAGCAGTTCCTTATAGATGGAAATGTCTATATCAGCTGCGGCACAATTCTCTTCAACCTGCTGCGGAGTTTTTCCGCCCGGAATAGCCGTGCTAACTGCGGGATGCGCCAGGCAGAAGCCCAGGCTCAGCTGCGTCTTTGTGTATTCGGGATGCAGCATGTATAATGGTTCGTGGCTTTCAAGTTCAGTGAAGTATTTCTCAATCTTCTCAGGCGACAGGTTAAACCTTCTGTGGTCCCCTTCCTCAAAGCGTGTCTCACGGCTGAATTTGCCCGTTAAGAATCCGAAGAGGATCGGTATTCTTGCAATAATTCCTATTCCATACTTTTCAGCTTTCGGGAAGAGCTCTTTTTCGGCTTCCCTTTCCAGCAGGTTATATCTTACCTGAAGACAGTCCAGAATATCGTTATGCTCATCGAGCAGAAATGCCTGTTCAGTTTCCTTAAACGACTGCACGCTCAAGCCCGCGAGGTTTATTTTTCCGTCCTTTTTCAGCCGGTATAAAGCTTCCCACGGGTCGTCTCTTTGCAGCAGGTCGGTAGAAGGGCTATGGAGCTGAAGGAGGTCCAGCGTTTCGACATTAAGTCTTTTGAGGCTTTTTTCCGCCGCGGAGATGAGATAATCCTTCGTATAATTCGGTGTTATCTTCACTTCCCCTTTGTCGTCCTTGTAGTTATAGAAGTCGCTGCCGGCCTTTGTAGCCACGAAAATGCCATTTTTGCCGTGTTCCTTTAAGACCTTTGCAATGAGTGCCTCCGAGTGACCGAAGCCGTAGACGTCAGCCGTATCGAGGAAGTTCACGCCGCGCTCGAGGGCTTCATTAATAGCAGCAATGGACTGATTGTCGTCGGTTTTACCCCAGTCGCGTCCCCCTATAGCCCAGGCGCCGAAGCTTATAACAGAGACCTCGGGGCCGTTTTTGCATAATTTCTTATATCTCATCTTTTTCCCGTTTGTGTAACATTAATAAAATATCAATAAAAAATATAAATGAATAATGAGGAAAATAAAACAGGTGTGGGGATAGAAACGGCCGCGGAGGGGAATTTTTTTGAAGGGGGCGGGATAGGTTTTATGGAAGCATCATCATATTACGGTTTTATGCAAATGCCGCGGCAGCGGCATCATATTGATAGCCCAGGGCCGGAGGCCCTGGGGAAGGATCAAAAATTCCCATTGCGCCGCGGTCAGCCGCGCCATGTTTTTGGGAACGAGGTGAATTTATTAGGGAAATCCCAATACACAACAAATGATGGTTTAATTTCATTGATATCATCCGTTAGGGAATCTGAACATGTCGCCCCTCATCGGGGCTTTTCGGGTTTGGTTGGGGTCTGGTACCCGGGGGTTCCCGCATCCCTTTGGGATTTGGTCACCCCGGGCTATAGACAAAGCGCCCCTCTTCGGGGCTTAGTATGTGCGTTATTCTGGTTGCTCAGCTTTCACAAACTTAGGGAATTTTCTTACTTAAAGTTGACGTGTAAGGGCTGACCGCGGCGCGGGGGAATCTTGGGGGATTCCGTTTCCCGGGGTTCCCGCCTTCACCGCGGTGAATTTGGTCACCCCAGGCTATCAACACCAAGCCGCTGCCGCGGCTTAAAGCTAAATCACTATTCTACTAAAAAATTAGTTAGGGGATTAAAAAAGTCGTTGACTAACTAAAAGTTTAGTTATACATTACCTTTGAGATTAAAATTTAAGAGGTGAAATTGAAAACTAAAGAGATGACACGGGCCGAGGAGCAGATTATGCAGGTGCTCTGGAAGCTTGAAAAGGGCTTTGTTAACGACGTTATAAAAGAGCTCCCCGCGCCTAAGCCGGCCTATACAACGGTTTCAACTATTGTACGGATACTCGAGAAAAAAGGCTTTGTTTCACACAAGGCGTACGGCAACACTCACGAGTATTTCCCTGTAGTTACAAAGGACAAATATACAAAGGACCATCTTAAGGGCTTCCTTAAAGGCTACTTTTCAAATTCGTTTGCCGGGATGGTGTCTTTCTTCAGCAAAGAAGAAGAGCTGGACGTTAATGAAATGGAAGAAATAATGAAAATGCTCGGGAAGGAAATAAAGTCAAAGAAAGAAAACGGAAACAAAAAGAAAAACCAATAGCAGGAAATAAGATGAACTCTTTTGAATTTTATCTTTTGCAGTCGTCATTCAGCCTGATGCTGTTTTACCCGTTTTATATGACCCAGCTGAAAAAGGAAACCGCACACAATCTGAACAGGATGTATCTTTTACTGGCAGGATTATTTTCTGTTACCGTTCCCCTCTTCAGGTTCAGTCTTCCTGCGGGTGACGTAGGCAAAACCTTTACTCTTTATCTTTCTCCTGTACTTGTAGGGAACAGCACAAAGGCTGCAGACAATGGGATTGACCTGGCTTCCCTCTTATGGATTGCCTACATCACTGTTTCGGCAGTGCTGCTTATAAGGTTTTTGTGGAAGCTCTACCAGATTTCAAAGCTCGGCGATTACAGCGCACCGGTAATTATTCAGGGCCACAAGACAATTCTGCTTGATGACGGGCATTCACCTTTTTCTTTCTTTAATACAATATTTCTCCCGAAAGGAAACCTGTCGGATCCGGCGCTTTCAACGCTCCTTCTGCACGAGGAAGCTCACATAAAAAGCCTTCATTCACTGGACATTATATTCTTTGAGGCTGTTACAATTCTTCAGTGGTTTAACCCGTTTGTATGGCTCATGAAAAAGGAGCTTTTGGCGCAGCATGAATTTATAGCCGATACGGAAGTTATAAATAACGGTACAGACACCACGGAATATAAAACAACACTTCTTGCTTTCGCCTTAAATCCTGGCGGAAATTCCATGACGAACAATTTCAATTCACTCTTAAAAAGGAGGTTCGAAATGCTGGCAAAAGAAAAGTCCCCTGAAAACGCAAAACTTAAATTTCTCCTTTCCATTCCGCTAATTATGCTCGTCATGATTTTCTTCGGCATGACAAACGGCGGAAGAGACATTACTGCAATTGCCGGGGCATCGCTGAGTGCTGATTCATCGCATCAGCAGGAAGAGCCCTACACGATGGTTGACGAGATGCCCACATATCCAAAGGGACCGGATGAGCTCCTGCGGTTTATATCAAGCAATGTAGTTTATCCCCAGGCTGCAAAAAAAGCAGGCATACAGGGCAAGGTAATGATCAGCTTTATTATTGAAAAAGACGGCAGCATGAGCAATATTAAAGTTGAAAAAGGTATTGGAAGCGGCTGCGATGAAGAGGCCGTAAGGGTAACAAAACTTATGGGCAAATGGAACCCCGGCAAGCTGCACGGCAAACCGGTAAGAGTCCGCATGGTACTGCCTTATAAGTTCAAGCTTCAGTAATCTTATTGCCGGTCCGGAAGATTACCCTTCCGGACCCGGTCCATATTTTATTTCCAGGGAACAGGTCTGTTATAGTGTTTGAAGAGTTCGGCTTCGAACTCCTTATTTATTATCTTATCGGGATGATATTCGGGGCTCTGTTCCACTTCAGCCGCGGTAAGGTTGACAAAAACGGCTGATTCGCTCCAGTCGATATCCTGTATCCAGGGAAGCGCGATGAGCACTTTTTTGCCCGGGAGGAGCCACTTGCCGGTATCGATCACCATATAGCGGATGCTCCAGAGGTCGTCTTCGACAATAAAGTCCTCAACGTTGCCTATTTTATCGTCCTCGGCCTGGATTTTATAATCCATTGTATCGCGTGCGCTTCTTAAGTGGGGGTCAGTCTCTCTTTTATTTTCATCTCTGACATTTTTATCGGTAACAAAACCCTGGTCCGGAACGTTCAGGTTTGGCGGCGGCACAGGCGGAATAGCACCGGGGAATCCACCGCCGAGGCCCGACCAGTAGTAAGGCCATCCGTAATAGTCGCTTAAATCTGTTTCCTGCTGGCGGGATACGGGTCTGTCCATATCCACGGAGGGGCTATTTTGTATTTTTTCCTTTGTAAGGTTAACGGGAAACCGTTTTTCCTTCCAGTCAGGTTTTCCGAGTGAATGAGGGGAAATAAGAACCAGTCTTTTCTGAAGCCACGTGCCGGTATCGACCACCAGGTAGCGTATATTCCAGTTTACATCATCAAAATAGAAATCATTTACCTCGCCTATTTCACCATCGAGGGCATGGATTTTATAGCCTTCGAGGGTTTTTATGCTTCTTAACATAGTTCCTCCCTGTTAGTTTACCATCCATTTATAATCCCATTCATTATTAATATATCCATAAACATTAAATCCCATCAAGGCATTAGGCAGTAGCCGAAGGAGATTCAGGCGTGAGTTTAATTCATAATTTCTTTTTTTCAAATTTCATGGGGATCTGTTTGTGAAAGCTGAGCAACCAGAATAACGCGAATACTAAGCCCCGGCGAGGGGCGCTTTGATTGTAGCCGGGGGTGACCAAATTCACCGCGGTGAATGCGGGAACCCCCGGGAAAAGGATCCCCACCCGATTCAGAGCCCTGGAAAGGCGACATATATTAAGACGGGCTGAACATATCGCCCCTCATCGGGGCTCGGGGAGGTGTGGGGGATTCCGATACCCGGGGGTTCAGTCGCCCCCTCGCGGGGGCTTCTTCACCCCGGGCTATAGACAAAGCGCCCCTCATCGGGGCTTGCTAACTGCTTAATTCTAAATGCTCTCCTTTTACTGATTTTTGAATTAATTAATTAACACGTAAAGCGGCGGAAAACAAAAATTTCAGAAATTTTTACGGGGTGATTAAAAATTAATTTGGAGTTTTTAATTTTTAGATATATATTTCTCTTAATGAAAGCAAACAACTATATATTAAACAATGTGAATAACACCTGGCGTTGGTGGTGGAACATCTGTGTTTCACTATTCTTCGCATAACTATATATACTGAAATTTTATATGGCCGTGAATAGTGAAACAACTATTCACGGCTTTTTTGTTTTAAACGAAAGCCGTGAAATCTATTCACGGCTTTTTTTTTGGCTGAAACCATAAGTGCTTAAAGAAAACTTTTTAATACAAAACTTATAACGGAGACTACAATGAAACAGAACAGAATTAACCTCGACGTAAAGGAAATGCCGATCCATTACTACAACATTTTAGCAGATCTGGATGAGCCGCTGGCAGCGCCTCTTAATCCGGCAACAAAACAGCCCGCCGGACCTGGCGACCTTTCGGCAATTTTTCCGATGGAGCTGATAGAGCAGGAAATGAGCTCAAAGCGTTATATTGAAATTCCCGATGAAGTGCTGGACATGTATTCATTAAGCCGCCCGAGTCCCCTCATAAGGGCTTACCGTCTGGAGGAGTATCTTAAAACTCCGGCAAAAATATTCTTTAAGTATGAAGGCTCAAGTCCTTCCGGAAGTCACAAGACGAATACGGCAATTGCGCAGGCGTATTACAATAAGAAGGCAGGCATCAAGAGACTGGTAACTGAAACAGGAGCAGGACAGTGGGGATCTGCCCTTTCGCAGGCGTGTAACCACTTCGGAATGGAATGCCAGGTGTTCATGGTAAAAGTAAGTTTCGGGCAGAAGCCTTACAGAAAATCCTTCATGCAGCTCTTCGGAGCAGATGTAATTGCAAGTCCATCAAACCTGACGCAGGCCGGAAGAAGGGTTCTTGAAGAGCACCCCGATTCACCGGGATCGCTTGGAATTGCAATAAGCGAAGCAGTTGAAATGGCCGTCCAGAGAGACGATACAAACTACGCTTTGGGAAGCGTGCTAAATCATGTACTTCTGCACCAGACAATTATAGGCGAAGAAGCAAAGCTGCAGATGCAGAAAGCAGGAGAATATCCGGATGTTGTTATTGCATGCGTAGGCGGCGGAAGCAACTTTGCCGGACTCAGCTTCAGCTTCCTTAGGGACAAACTGACGGGGGACAAAAAGAATCTTGAAGTAATTGCAGTTGAACCGGCATCCTGCCCCACGCTGACAAAAGGAGAATTTACGTATGACTTTGGTGATGAAGCCGGCATGACGCCTTTGATGAAGATGTACACACT
>JBLNAZ010000048.1:0-21359 GCA_050259615.1 Syntrophomonadaceae bacterium
GGAAAATAAACTCCTCATATTCGGCAGTAAGGGGAGCATAATTATTCAGGAAAATAAACTGACATTGAAAAGAAACAGTGAAGACGATTACACCGAAGAAATTGAGGATGATAACGGCTACGCGGCAGAATTCACTGATTTTTACAATGCTATCAGAAAAGGGAAAAAAGTACTCAGCACTCCTCTGGAAGGCTTTAAAGACCTGGAAGTAATAATCAGTGCATTAAAATCAGCTGATAATAAAAGAAAAGTAAGTCTGTAGGTTTTCACATTGAAAAGGCGGACACTTGCAAAAAAGCATCCGCCTTTTTTATTAAGCTTTCTGTTTTTTTATTGATCCTGCTTCAATAAAGATCTGCTGCACTTCAGGGCAGCAGGAGGTGATTTTATTTTCCAGGCGGCTTATGACTTCAGGCAGTTCTGTAAGAAGCACATCCTTATTAAACCGGATTTCCATGTTGAGCAGTATCTCATCCGGGCCTATGTGCATTGTAAGAACCTTGTCTGTATGTTCAACCGCAGGATCGCCATTTGTAATTTCCTTTATCTTCTTTATCACCTGAGGTTCTGCACTCTCACCAATAAGAAGCTGCTTGCTTTGAAACGCCAGGAAAAGGGCTACAATGGTAAGAACAACCCCAATAAGGAGCGAGGCTGCAGCATCAAAATAAGGGTTATTCAAAGCATGTCCCAGATAGATTCCAATCAATGCAATAACGAGCCCTGCAATTGCTGCCGCATCTTCTAAAAGGACGGTATAGTTTGTAGGGTTCTTACTGGTAGTAAGCGCATGGTAAAATCCGTTATTGCCTTTTTCCTTCAGAAATTCTCTGAGAGCAATAAAAAAGGAAATACTTTCCGAGATAAGAGCTATTGCAATTACAACATAGTTCCACGTGGCGTCGCGGATTTCAGACGGGGTATTAATATGCTTAATGCCCTCATAGAACGACATGCCGCCGCCGATGCCAAAGATAAGGACTGCAACAACAAGGCTGTAGAAGTAAAGCTCTTTGCCGTGGCCGAATGGGTGAAGCTCGTCTGGCGGTTTTTTGCTTTTATGTATTCCAATTAAAAGGAAGACCTCGTTTCCTGTATCTACAACTGAGTGAATGGCCTCCGAGAGCATAGCCGAGCTTCCAGTAATTGTTGCAGCCGTAAACTTTGCCAGTGCAATTACAAGATTTGCTGCCAGAGCGCCATAGACTGCAATCGGGCTTCCGTTATTTTTACTCATGAAAATCCTGAAAAATTAACATAATAATATAATGCAGGTAATTACTTCCTGATTCAATGATAATAGGAAAGGAGAGCCTGGTCTATTTGACTTCTTCGTCAGGCAGCAAAAGCCCGGAATTCTCTCTTTCCGAGCTTTTATCTGCTGGCATAAAATAATATTTACTGGTTGGACATAAAGAAAGTCATATTACTGAAAATCTCCGGAACAATTTCCATAATAATTCCATCCCATTTGGTTCTGGCCATGGTGTACGTAGAAGAAAAATCTGCGGTTGAACCCCCGACTGCAACAATTTCATTTTTATCATAATCAAAGAGGATAAATTCATATTCGCCCGTCAGACCTGATGTTATAAAACTCTGGACAGGGTTAGCTCCCGTGCTAAATGTATGTATTGCTCTTCCAAATTGCAGCCTGTTTATCACCAGTATCAGATTGGGTTTTATATTACTGGAGTTTAATACTTCCTTTCTAGGCACGTAATTGAAGGGGAGCAGTTCATGATTGTCCAGGGGTTCTGAAAGCCTGAAGTACCTTGATTTATCGTACTGCGAAAGGAAAAGACTGGAATCAAGTGCTGCTTTATATATTTTCACCCCTGTTAAATGCTCACCGGCATATTTTGTAATTGAGTTGTATACCATATCCTTTATTATAGCTTCCGGCTCACGCTTGTCCTTGGGGAAGTCGCGTATTACATCCTCTTTAATTACAACTTTTACCGCGTCATTTGCAATGGGTGCTATTAACAGGACCTTGTCAGAAAAGTCCTTGTTTTCATAATTCTGATTCAATGTAAAATTTGAACTGCCGCCGCATCCGGCAAATAGAAAGGCTGTTAGAACTGCCGCAGTAGCTATTCTCATACCGCTGCTCCCTGATCTTTAAAGTTTTTAGGTGAAGACCAAATGGGGTCACTTTTTGCTGCCGAATATTATGCATAAATCAACTTATCTGCAAGTGCCTTCACACGATAAGGAAGATAAATAATTCTTAAAAATGATTCGAATCAAATGGCAGTGGCAAAAGTGCTGTTTCCGGCATATATTTAACATGCAGATTCGAATGATACTTCAAAGATTTGATACTTGTCTTACTAAGGTAATAATGTACACTAATTAATTTCATCTGATATTAACATTTTCCGGAAGGTGGTTCATTGAAAGTAAGAATGTTCTTATTCCTCTTTCTTTCTTTAATCCTGTTTCACGGACAATCCATTGCCCGGGCTGGCGACATTACTGCTGTAAATAAACACAGGCATTCAAATGACAGCCTGGTTAAAATTGATGCAAGGAAAAAATGGTCAGTCAGAATTGCTGATTCATTTATTGAGCGTTATCCGGCTTTTGAGATATACGACAGTATCTACGGCGGCAAATGGACTAGTGGGCAGGGTGTGGTTCTTGAAGCCCTTCAGCAGCTGTGGCTTGCTGCGCGTGACGTAAAATATCTTACCTATATTAAGTCCAATATCGACATGTTTATTGGCGGCGACGGCTCGATCAGGACTTATAACTATAATGATTTTAACCTTGAAAACATAAATACCGGCAGACAGCTGTTATTTCTTTATTCCGTTACAAAGAATAAAAAGTATAAGATTGCCGCAGATACTCTAATGAAGCAGCTGAAAAATCAGCCGAGGACAAACGCTGGCGGCTTCTGGCATAAGAAAGATTATCCTTTCCAGATGCGGCTGGAAAGTCTCTATATGTGTGAGCCTTTCTACTCTCAGTATTCAAAGATGTTTAGGGGAAATTTTAACTTTGACGATATAGCGCATCAATTAATCCTGACTGCAGAAAAGATGCGTGATGAAAAAACCGGGCTGCTTTGCTGCGCCAGGGATGAGTGCCTCCTGCAGAAGTGGGCCGACCCTAAAACAGAAAGAGCTCCGAATTTCTTAGCACCAGATTTAGGCTGGTATACTATGGCGCTGGTTGACGTGCTGGATTATTTCCCCAAAAATCACCCGAAGCGAAAAGAGCTGATAGGAATCTTTCGGGATCTTTCCCTGACTCTGGCAAAAGCCAGAGATGTGAACTGCCGGCTCTGGTACCAGGTAATTGATCAGGGTGCAGTAAATGGAAACTGCCACGATGCCTCTGCAAGATGCATGTTCGGATATGCCTTTGCAAAGGGAGCCAATAAGGGGTACCTGGACAGGAAATACCTCAGTTTTGCAAAAGAAACGTTCTATGGTGTTGCAAGTAATCTTGCCGGGACTGATGAAATGGGCTGCAAAAATCTTCAAAGCACCAGCCCCGATAGAGAGTCTGGCGGAAAACCATACTACGATGAAAGTCTTGCCAAAAATCTAAGTAACCTTCAGAGAATAGGCGGTCTCAAAGGGGTTGGTACTTTAATTCTTATGGCAATTGAGCTTGAAAAAGCTCACATGCTAAAGGCAGAAAAGTTGGCTTACAAAAAAAGAGCAGAGGATTAGAAAGTAAGTAATTTATAATGAGTCAACATATATTCAGTTTGCGCCCGGCTGTGCAAATCAGTTGTCCTGCAGGAATTCTACGTGAAGTATGTTGTTATTTATTGCCACAACATTGATCCATGACGCCTCCTTGAAATTAAGTATGCTGTCTACCATGGCCAGCTTATAGCAGTCCCGTAAAAACCTTTCAGCAATGTTCGGACTGCTGAATACCGGTATTGTCTGGTCAATATACTCATTGCTAAGGACGCCCTCAATCGATTCTGCACAGAACCTCTTCTCAAAGCCAAGCTTCTTACCGATATCCATGATGAACTTTCTTTCACTTTCTGTAATTTCACGGTCGACTGCTGCCAGGACTATCAAGCCCCTTAAGTAGTTGCTTTCATCCTGTGTAAACATAAAACCTCCCTTAAAATATAAAAACCGGCGTAGTTCCATCCGTATGCAGTTTGACAAAATTGTTGTTTCAATCCGGATGGAGCTAAGCTGGATTGGAGATTAAATCCTGTTCCTGAAATATGGCCTGAAATAAGAGGAGCAATTAAAACAGCCTTAAGTGGTATATTTATCATTTCTCCACGAGAGAAATTGTTTACGTTTTGCTTGTATTCTTCATTAATAATAAATAAAATAATGCACAAAAGAAATGCACTTTAGTGACGTACATCTCATCTTTTTAAGAAGCACAAATATCCATATATACTCCTCCGGTTTACATAGCCATTAAGCCCGGAGTAATTCTAAAGTAAACTTCCACAGATAAGGGGTTTTTTCCATACAGGTATTCCAGCGCACTTACAGTGGTAAAGAGACTGCCCTGAATGCCAAACCTAAAACTTGTATTTGCAAACTGCAGCAGGGAATAGCTGGCGCCAATGGTTATGGCATTTATCGGGAATATTCTCTTTGGCTCAAAGTCGCGGAGATTGAGCTCCAAAGCCGACTTTTGTATCCATTCATACCTTCCGTAAAGAGCAAATTTGCTGAAATCCAGGTCCGATTCCAGTGTTACAGAATGCTCTTTATCTTCAGCATCGAGGTAATTATATCCCCAGATTATGGCAGAGTTGGTGAATGAACCCTCTGAAAGCTTCATACTATGTAAGACTGAAGCCGTAGTTCTGTGAATATTTTCTTCCGGGTGCAGCGATTCAGGACTCCTGATGAAGGCATATGAAGTCTGCAATGAGAAACCGGCAGCGGGATTTAAGGAGATTCTCCCTGAATATGAGTTAAATTTTGGCTTGTCAAAGTTGTACCTGTTTTCATTAGGTTCACGCCCGGTAAAGACCGATCCTTCTATTTTCAGGTTATAGAACCTGAGGCCCAGGGTTGCTGTTCCGAATGTAATATGTGTGGCGTCCTGCCAGTGATGACCTATAGGGGAGTCGGGATTGTTTTGCGCAGAAGGGCGGTGCATAAAGGCAACAGGACCTATTGCAGGCTCTCCCGGATAACCCAGGTATGCATCCAAAGCAAAGTCACGGCTAAAGCTGTATGTGTATTCAGCTGACAGCTCGCTGAAAAGGTCATGCGGATGCTGCCTGTCTACTAGGGGTCTGCTTTCATAAGTTTCACCCGACTGGAATAAAAGCGGGTATCCGCTGTTACCAACAAGAAGGGGATCCAATGACATCATTAAATTAAGTTTCAGCTTGCTGTTTTTATTCAGGCTGTTTTCAGCCATCACCATGAACCAGTCCGGGGCATCAAACTTTGAGGCCCCGCGGACGCCTTTTTTTGTTGCATCCTGCGAATTGTATCTTAAGAAGATATTGCCGTGGAACATAAGCATCCAGCTGCCCATCCGGCTCATGTATCCGTAGGCGGGGGAGGACTTTGGAAGCCAGGCTGTGCCGGAGCCGGGCTGAAAAGGTTCTGCGCCTGCTTTCATGGAGCCCAACTTATGCATCCCCTTATTCATCTTATGATCCATAGACATAATTGTATCTTTGCCCATCTGCATAACAGTATCTTTATCCATAGTTTGATGCTCCTGGGGCCGTAATGTGCCAAGGGGCAGAAACAAAACCGGAATCAATGCGGCTAAAAGTTTTATTTTTTTCATGTCCTCCCCTCCGGTTAATTATTTTCTTTATTCACCTTTATTAAGCTTCAGGAGTTTTGCATTTATTGCTACAATTACCGTGCTGGCAGACATCAGAACTGCTCCAAGAGCCGGGCTTAATAAGATGCCCATCTTAAAGAGGACCCCCGCTGCTAGCGGAATGGCAACTATATTGTATCCTGCTGCCCACCAGAGATTCTGTATCATCTTTTTATATATCAACCTTGAAAGCCCTATAACTGATGCAACATCGTTGGGGTTGTTCTTAATGAGAATTATGTCTGCCGTTTCAACTGCCACGTCGCTTCCGGCCCCGATAGCAATTCCCACTTCAGCCTGAGCAAGAGCCGGGGCGTCGTTTACACCGTCGCCCGTCATTGCAACAGTGTAGCCTTCTTTCTGTATCTGCTTTATCCTGGCTGACTTCTGATCCGGAAGGACCTCAGCAATAAAGTCATCCAGGCCAAGCTCATCCGATACAAACTTCGCGGTCTGAGTGTTGTCTCCTGTCAGCATGAAAGATTTAATTCCCATCGATTTCAGTTTTCTTACGGCTTCTTTGGATTCGTTCCTTATCCTGTCGCCAAGGGCAATTGCGCCGCTAAGAGTGTTATCAATTAGAACAAAAACTACGGTTTTTCCCTGGGATTGCGCCTGCTTTATTTTATTTTCATCATACTGTATTTTATTCTCACTGAGATATCCCGGACTTACAATCTTTACACTCTTTCCCTCTACAGTGCCTTCAATTCCTTTTCCTGTAATTGAGTTGAAATCCTGAACTTTGTAAGTATCCTTTGCAGATTCAACAATTCCTTTTGCAATAGGGTGCTGGGAGTTTGCTTCAACAGAAGCTGCGTATTTCAGCAGTTCCCCGTCATTGAAATCTCCTGAGAACTTAATGATCTCTGTTACTCCGAAATTTCCCTCGGTTAAGGTGCCTGTTTTATCGAAAACTATGGCGTTAACTTTTCTTGCTTTTTCAAATGCAGTCCTGTTTCTTATCAAAAACCCGTTGCTTGCAGCAATGCTTGTAGAAACTGCCACCACCAGGGGTATTGCAAGTCCCAGGGCATGCGGACATGCAATTACCATAACGGTTACAGTTCTTTCGAGTGCAAAGGCCGTGGTATTTTCTGAAAGAAAATTCCAGAGAAAGAAGGTAATTACTCCGCCGGCAACCGCTACAACTGTCAGCCAGAATGCTGCGCGGTCGGCAAGGTTCTGCGTTTTTGATTTGCTTTGCTGAGCCTCAGTTACAAGTGCGATTACCTGTGACAGAAAAGAGTCTTTACCTATTCTTTTGATCCGGACTGTTACTGATCCTTCACCGTTAATTGACCCTCCTATTACTTCATTTCCTGACTGTTTTGAGACCGGTCTGGATTCACCTGTAAGCATGGACTCATTTATAAATGTCTTTCCTTCAGTGATATCTCCGTCGGCCGGGACTTTCTCGCCGGGTTTAATTAAAATTCTGTCATCAACTTTAAGTTCATCTAATTCCACATCCTTAAACGTACCGTCTCCCATAAGCTTGTGTGCCGTTGAAGGCAGAAGTTTCGCAAGTTCTTCCAAAGCACGTGAAGCGCTCATTACTGAACGCATCTCAATCCAGTGGCCGATAAGCATAATATCAATTAAAGTTGCCAGTTCCCAGAAAAATATCTCTCCCTTCAGTCCAAAGGCAACTATGCTGCTGTATACGTATGCAGTGGTAACTGCTATTGCAATCAGGGTCATCATGCCGGGATTTTTCTTAATCCGGAGTTCTTCATAAATCCCTTTTAGGAAGGGGAAGCCCCCGTAGAAGTATATTATGCTTGAAAGGACAAACAGAACTAAAATGTCACCCCGAAATCTTAAAGAGTCCTCCAGGCCCAGAAAATGCTGAATCATTGGAGAAATAATTAATACCGGAATAGTAAGAACCACAGAAACGAGAAATCTCCTCTTAAAATCTTCAATCATACCCTCATGGCCAGAATGCCCCTGATGACCTTCGGCATGTTTCATTTCCATGCGGGAGTGTTCTTCGGATTTATGCTTACTTTCCATATGGTGAAGATGATCCGGGTGAGTGCGGCTTTCCTGCATATTTTTATCGTGTGATTTATTCATAATTTCCGTTTAATTTAGCTTAAAATGTGAGCACTGGGATCTCCTTATTTAGCTGACTTATTAATTATTGTTCATTAATTTGCCCTCTTCTTCAAGCCAAAAAATCAGCATAGATGCTGGATTATTAAGGAATCTGGGAATTAAAAACCTTCATTTTCTGTTATTTTGAATAAAATGCCTGCTTTTACTCCAATACAAGAATAAAATTGAACAAAAGTATACTTTGTTATATATTAGGCTGCAGGCTGGACATAATTAAAGAAAATCCTTTGTACCTTCATAAAAGAATAAAATGAAACCCGACATAACAGATCTTATATTTTTAATATCCACTGTGCTTGGCGCCATTGGGTTGAGTGTGATCATATATTCCAGAGATAAGGGTAATAATAGTAGCAAACTGTTTCTGCTTACTCTTGTTCTCGTTGTAGGGTACATAATTTCTCATGGAATTCATTTCCTCGTAATGACTATGGGGGATGTGACAATTCTGGATAAATCATGCCATTCATTGCTCCTTTTAATCAACATGAGCCTGACGTTTTTTGCCTGGAACTTTCCCCGGGACAGGAAAATTGGCCTGGTAAAAGCCTCCGTTATACTTATTCCGTCTGTAATAGTCCTGGCTCTGCTCTGGGGAGGCTATCTGGTAAAGGAATCGCATGCACATCATCATCACTTTCAGCCTCAGTTTACGGCTTTGTACCCGGTTTATATTGCATGGTATTTATTCCTGCTCGGTTTTTCAGCTTTCATGCTCGTAAGAAGGTACAAAAAGGAGTCTTCAAGGCAGATCAGGATGCAGATTTTAACATTCCTTTTGGGACTTACAATTACAAACCTGACATCGTTCGTGTTTGGCATGTTAATTCCGTGGACAGTTGGATTCTATTATCTGGTTGAGGCCAGCCCTCTGGCATTCCTTGTTGGGGTGATAATGTTTACCTCGGTTGCAGTGGGAAAATTCAACATGTTTCCCAAAGCTTTGGACCGCGTGCGTGAGTTCAGTATAAACAGAAAAGTGATGCTGATCGCTTTAATCCTTGTTCCAATCATTATTATGCTCATCCAGGTACCGCTTGGCCGTGCAGTTATGGGTATCAGTAATGAGGAGTGGCTTAGCTATTTTGCCTTAAGTGTGGCCGGCGGGCTTATTGTAAGCATAAGCATGGCAATTCTCATAAATATTATAATTTCGTATCCGTTAAAGGAGCTTAAAAACAAGGCCCTTGAGATCAAGCATGGCGATTTTAACACAAAGGTTTCTATAAATTCAAATGATGAGCTGGGTGAAGTTGCAGAGGCTTTTAATGAAATGGCACAGACACTGAACAATAACTCAGCTGAGCTGAAGAGCAAAGAACAAAGAATTACACTGCTTCTTAATGCATTTGAAAAATCCCAGGCCTCAATTGCTATTGTTGACAAAAATGCAAAAATTCTTGAAGCCAATAAAACGTTTTTCAGGCTTTTGGGAAAAGAGTCTTCTGAAGTCTTAAATGAGAATATAATTTCACTGCAGTTCAGGAACTGCAGAAATGACGGCCTGGAAGGAGTTATTTCTGCGCTAAAAAACAGGGGTAATTATGAGTGCGAAATTGAATATTCAGACCCGTCGGGTACAAGGAAAGATATACTCGTCACCATTTCTCCGGTCTATTTTGATGAAGTAAAGTACGCAGGTCATATGTTCGTTGAGGTCGACATAACCGAAAGAAAGATGCTTGAAAATAAGCTTCTCCAGGCTGAAAAGCTGGCTGCTCTCGGCAAAATGTCGGCTATACTGGCTCATGAGATAAAAACACCCTTAACATCAATAAAAATGAATGCCGATATTCTTTCTGAAAGCCTCAGGCTGAGCCAGGAAGATGAAGATTCCTTCCAGATAATACAAAAAGAGATCAAAAGACTGAACAACCTCGTGAAAGAAGTCCTTCAGCTTTCACACCAGCCGGAACTTAACTGTACAATGCTGAATATAAGGGATCTGGTTGAGGATGTAAAGAAACAGTTCCAGCCCAGGCTGGATGAAAGGAACATCAGGATCACTAGTGACGTCCAGGCATTTGAAATCAGTGCCGATGAGGAAAAGCTCAGGCAGGTATTCATTAACCTGATTGAAAATTCTCTGGAAGCAATCGGCTCAGGCGGGGAGATTTTAATTTCTTCAAAACACGCCGATAAATTTATCTATATTTACCTGCAGGATACAGGCAGCGGAATCGCCGCACCTGAAAAGGTGTTCGATCCGTTCGTAACAACAAAAGCTTCAGGCACGGGACTTGGGCTTTCAATCTCCCGGAAGATTATTGAGCAGCACGGGGGAACTATCAGCCTTATTAATGCTGACAGGGGGCAAACAACATTTGAAATATTATTACCTATGGGGGCATAACGAGCAGTATGGAAAGAATTCTGATAATTGATGACGACGAATCGATCAGAAAGACAATAACAAATTACCTTAAAAAACAGGGCTATGAGACGCTTTCGGCAAATGATGGTATCTCCGGCGTTGAAATGGCCGAAAAAGAACAGATTGACCTGGTTATTTCAGATATCAGGATGCCGGGCCTGAGCGGGCTTGAAGTGCTGGATAAAGTAAAAGCTATGGATGACCACGTCCAGGTGATTTTAATAACGGCTCATGACGACATGCAGTCTACAGTCCTGGCCATGCAGAAAGGGGCATACGACTATATTGAAAAGCCCCTTGAAATAGAACGCCTGAAAGTAGCCGTTAAAAGGGCTCTGGAAAATAAAAAGCTGAGTGAACAGCTCTCCTCATTCTTAACAATTGAGTCCTCAGAATATAGCCTCGAGAATAACATTGTTGGCAAAACCTCAGAAATGAAAGAGGTTTATAAGAAGATTGGACAGGTTTCCTCCAGCAAGGTAACAGTACTTATAAGCGGCGAAAGCGGCACCGGAAAGGAGCTCGTTGCAAGAAGCGTTCACTACATGGGTATTACAAAAAGTTACCCGTTTGTTGCTGTCAACTGCACTGCGCTTTCGGAATCGCTGCTGGAAAGTGAGCTATTCGGGCACGTGAAGGGCTCTTTTACGGGAGCAATGAGGGATAAAAAAGGGAAGTTTGAGTTAGCCGGTGAAGGAACAATCTTCCTGGACGAAATTTCTGAGGTTTCACCCCAGCTTCAGGTAAAACTCTTAAGGGTGCTTCAGGCCAGGGAATTCGAAAGAGTTGGCGGCGAGCTATCCATACCGATGAAAGCACGCATTATAGCAGCTACAAACAAAGATCTGACGGCCCTGGTAAACGAAGGAAAGTTCAGAGAGGACCTTTATTACAGGCTCAAGGTAGTTGATATAGAAATACCCCCGCTCAGAAAAAGGGCTGAAGACATTCCGCTTCTTGTCAACCATTTCCTGGGTAAAATCAATGCCGAGCTGCATAAGAACGTTAATAAGGTGCCTGAAGATGTGATGGAAATGCTGAAACACCACGAATGGACCGGAAATGTTAGAGAGCTTGAAAATACCCTGATGCAGGCTGTAGTTTTGACGCAGGGGGACGTTCTTTTAAGGGAAAACGTGCTGATCGGAAAATCTGAAAACGCGCCCCGTGACGGCTACAGCGACACGTTAAGCCTGGCTGAAGTGGAAAAAATCCATATAAAACGAGTTCTTAGCGCCAATAACTGGAATAAACAGCGTACAGCCGAAGTTCTCCAAATTTCCGTTCCCACACTCTATTCAAAAATAGATCAATACAAGATTATTAAAGAATAGATAATTATTTTCCAGTCGCCCGGTCAGCCTTATAAGGCGTGGTAGCACAGGCCTCAGGCTGAGCTTCAATTATTTTAGTACCATTAAATTATTTAAAACCCCATTTAAATAATTTAATGGTTCCTAATTCCATTCCTCCGTTTTTCCTTCAAAAACAATCATTTCCCTGTGGCACACTACTTGCACTTACACTATCAAAAAATTTTATTGAGATTCTTTATGCTTATGCAAATAATATTAATCCTCAGCTATACTTCAATTGTAGCTTTCTTTATAGCAGGTTTTACATATATGGTCAAAAATTCTTTCAACTCTGTTAAATATGATAGAATATCTCATAGACTTAGGTCATAAATCAAAATTAATTGAAATAACGGAAATAAATTTTTAGCACGCTGCATAAATCTCAAAAGTGCTAAATGGGAGTCGGCTAATGATCGAAAAATTAATAGAGTGGAGTGCAAAAAACAGGTTCATTGTTATACTCGTATACCTGATTGTAATCGGATTCGGTATATATAGTGTGGTTAACCTGCCAGTTGATGCTATTCCCGATTTGTCGGAAAATCAGGTAATTATCTATACGGAGTGGATGGGCCGCTCACCGGAAATTATTGAGGACCAGGTAACTTTCCCTATCACTACAGGACTGCAGGGACTGCCCGGTGTAAAGGCTGTCAGGGCAAATTCAATGTTCGGCATGTCTTTCGTCTTCGTAATATTTGATGATAATGTTGATACGTATTTTGCCAGGACGAGGGTCCTGGAAAGATTAAACACCGTTCAGGCTCAGCTTCCGCAGGGTGTTGTGCCTTCGCTTGGACCGGATGGAACAGGCGTTGGACACGTTTTCTGGTATACACTGGAAGGTAAAGGCTATGACCTTGGCAGCTTAAGATCTGTTCAGGACTGGTATGTTAGATACAAGCTTGCATCAGTAGACGGTGTTGCTGAAGTTGCCTCAATCGGCGGTTTCGTAAAGCAGTACCAGGTTGATGTGGACCCGATGAAGTTAAGGGCTTATAACCTTAGTGTCTCGGATGTCGTAAATGCAGTTCAGAGGACAAACAATGAAGTAGGCGGCAACATCATTGAAAGAAACGATGCCGAATACTTTGTACGCGGACAGGGTTACATTAAAAGCAAGGAAGACGTTGAAAATACAGTAGTGCGTTCCGAAGCCAACGGAGTTCCTGTACTAATAAGCAATGTTGCCAATGTTCAGTTAGGCGGCGACATAAGGCGAGGCTCACTGGACAAAAACGGCGAGGGGCAGGTTGTAGGCGGCATAGTTGTAATGAGAAATGGCGAAAATGCAAAGAATGTAATTGACAGAATAAAAGCAAAGATTGAAGAAATTAAGCCCGGTCTTCCTGCAGGCGTTGATATTGTTCCTTCCTACGACAGGAGCACACTTATACGTGAAGCTGTGGGCACGCTTGAACGCGCACTTATTGAAGCTTCAATTACAGTTGCAATAATGGTTGCACTGTTCCTGCTTCACTTCAGAAGTATTGTAAGAATCTTAATTGAGCTTCCTATTTCGGTGCTTATTGCTTTTATTCTGATGTATGCTTTCGGAATAACTTCAAACGTAATGAGCCTGGGCGGAATAGTCCTGGCAGTGGGAGTTATAGTTGACTCGTCCATTGTGCTTGTCGAGAACGCCTATAGGAATCTTGCCAAGGCGCTCGAAACCAAAGGCCACCTGACCAGTCAGGAGTATATGGATATTTCAATCATGTCTGCCAAGCAGGTGGGCCGTGCAATATTCTTCTCTGAACTGATAATTCTTGTTTCGTTCCTGCCTGTATTCATGCTTACGGGTCAGGAAGGAAAAATGTTCAAGCCTCTGGCATTCACAAAAACTTTTGCCATGGCGGGAAGTGCAATTGTCGTGGTAACACTTATTCCGGTTCTTATGACGATGCTTATGAGAGGCAAATTCCGCCCCGAGGACAAGAACCCTACTACAAATTTCTTCATCCGGCTCTACAGGCCTGTAATACACTGGGTATTAGAGCACAGGAAATTAACTATTGGCGTTAATATACTGGCTCTGCTTATTACAATTCCGATGATAATGAATACCGGAAGTGAATTCATGCCGCCCCTGGATGAAGGCTCAATCCTTTATATGCCTGTAACTCTTCCGAACGCCTCCATTACAGAGGTTAACAGAATACTGCAGGAACAGGATAGGATAATTAAAAGTGTGCCTGAGGTTCATCATGTATTAGGCAAAGCCGGCCGCGCCGAAACAGCAACGGATAACGCTCCATTAAGCATGATTGAAACGATCATTCTACTTAAACCCAAGAGCGAGTGGAGACCGGGCATTACAAAGCAGGACATTATCAGCGAGCTCGACCAGAAGCTCCAGATCCCGGGCGTTCGTAACGGCTGGACGCAGCCGATAATTAATCGCATCAATATGCTTGCTACCGGCGTAAGAACAGATATCGGCTTTAAGATATTCGGACCTAACCTGGATACGCTGGAAGCTTACGCAATCAGGGCTGAACAGATACTTAAAGATGTACCCGGTGCCGCCGACGTTGTTGCCGATAGAGTCCAGAACGGCTACTATATGGATATTCAGGTAAAGCGCGATGTTGCGGCAAGATACGGCGTGAATATACGCGACCTGCAGGATATAATTGAAACCGCAATAGGCGGACAGAACCTTGGGATCGTGCTTGAAGGCAGAATGCGCTTCCCGATACGTATGAGATACGGCAGGGATTACAGGGATAACATTGAGGACCTGAAAAACCTGATTGTACCGGTATCCGCTGCTTCAACAGCCGGAATGTCCCAGGGTGCCGGTTCAATGGGCGGAGGTGGAGGCTACACTGGTGCTTCTCAGTCGGGCGGCATGTCATCAATGGGCGGAGGAGGCAGTTCAAAAAATGTCCAGGCATCTCCAGTTGCAGGAGCAGGCTCATCAGCCGATAATTCACTGACATCAGCTTCTTCAAATTCAACTCTTTATCTCCCGCTTTCAGAAATTGCGGACGTGAAAGTGCTCACTGGTCCCCCCATGATCTCAAGCGAAAACGGCATGCTCAGATCAATCGTATTCATGAATACACGCGGACGCGATATGGGAAGCGTAATGGTGGACGCAAAGAAGGTTATTTCTGAAAAACTCCGCCTTCCCGCGGGCTATTCCTATACGTGGAGCGGACAGTACGAAAGCAAGGTAAGAGCGCAGAGAACAATTACCATCATTATGCCGGTTGTATTCTTATTGATCTTCGTGCTCCTGTACTTTACGCTGAAGGATTATAAAGAAGCTGGAGTGGTGATGCTTTCTGTGCCTTTTGCACTTATAGGCGGAATGTATATGGTGTACGCTCTGGGCTACAACTTCTCGGTTGCGGTTTGGGTTGGCTTTATTGCACTCTATGGAATTGCTGTTGAAACAGGCGTTGTTATGGTTGTCTACCTTCATGAGGCGCTCGATAAGAGACTAAGGGAATTCCATAGGGGGGAAAGAGGAGAACTGACAAAACAGGATATTTATGATGCAACTGTTGAAGGCTCCGTTTTAAGACTCAGGCCTAAAGTTATGACGGTTGCAACTGCAATGGTGGGACTTGTTCCTGTCATGTGGTCAACAGGAACGGGAAGCGATGTCATGAAGCCCCTTACGGCTCCTATGATCGGAGGACTCCTTACAAGCGCAATGCACGTTCTTGTGGTTACCCCGATACTCTTTGCCATAATGAAAGAGCGCGCCTTAAAGAAAGGTAAGCTTGAAGTCTCCAAAATGGCAGACTGGATGAGGGAGGGGGACTAAAATGTATAATCTTGAACATAATAGTAAAAAACACACAATGAAAACTGAACTGGTTATAAAACGCTTTGCAGTCTTATTCATGATCTTGCTCGCTCCTTCGGTTATGAAGGCGCAAACGGTGGATTCACTTGTCAATGAGGCCATCCAGAATAATCCCCGACTTAAATCTCTGGAGTCCAAGACGCGCTCTGCAGAGCTCCGGGCACAGTCATTTAATTCAGCACCGGCACCCACGCTCGGAATCCAGTTCTCTGAGATTCCTTTTGGAAAATATAATATAGTTAATGATGCCCTGTCAAATGAAGTATCCTTATCGCAGATGTTTATGCTGGGCGGCAAGATAAATGCAATGACTGAGAGTGAAAGAAAAAATGCTTTAGTACAGGGAGATAATTTTAAGATATATAAGGTCAACCTTATTGGACAGGTGAAGATGGCATATTACAGCCTGTGGGTGACTGAAAGGAAAATAGAAATCCAGAAAAAAAATATAGATCTCTATAACAATCTAATTAACTTTCTGACCACAAATTACTCTGTCAACCGTGCCAGCCAGGCCGATATACTGACGCTCAAAGGGGAAATTGCCTCCAGCCAGACTCAGTGCATAACGCTCCAGAGAGAACTGGAAAATGCAACTTACAAGCTTAACCAGCTTTTGGGACGCGACCTGTCATCAAAAGAGATCAAAGTAGTAAGGGAAATTCCAAACGATACACTTGAAGTTACTCAGACTGAGCTGGAAGAAAAGCTTGCATCTCTAAACCCTGCATTAAAGCAGATGAATAATATGGTAGAGATGAATAAGGCCATGATTAATGCCAATCAGAAAGACAAAATTCCCGATCTCATGCTGCAGGTAATGGTAATGCGCCAGCCCCAGGGAATGATTCTTACATCCAAAACTGACCTTTCGATGCTCTCGATGGAAGAGCCTAAGACGGAGTATATGTATTCTCTTATGGCTTCAGTTACACTTCCTTTTGCTCCATGGAGCAAGGGAAAATATGAGGCAAAGGAAGAGGAGCTTTTTGCGGGAATAAAGGGAATTGAATATGAAAAAGCTGATATGCAGAGGGAAATGACGGCACAGCTAAAAGCATCAGTAACAAAATACAGAACAGCCGAGGACCTCCTGAAATTATATTCGGGCAATGTAATTCCTCTTTACGAGCAGGCAGCACAGGCCCAGCTTACAGCTTTTCAGGGCAACCAGACAAATGTTACAACTATTATTGACACCTACAGGATGCTCCTGATGCAGCAGATGAATTATTATATGGCACAGGCCGATTCAAAGATGGCCCTGGCTGAAATAGAAATGATGGTCGGCGGACCAATTAAATAAAATTTTGTACTGTTTTTGTAGAAAATATTTCGGGAATAACCATGAAAGCAAAAGAATTTATAAAGGGAAATAAAATGAAAGTCTTAAAGTTATTGCTCATACCTTTGGTGGCTCTGGCCTTTGTAATGGCAGGATGCGCAAAATCCACGGGCAGCGAAGATGAGCATGAGCATTCGACGGAAGCAAAGAAATCGGGTAAAAAGGAATATTATACCTGCACCATGCACCCGCAGGTAATCTCAGACAAGCCGGGCGTCTGCCCAATATGCAATATGGAGCTGGTAAAGAAAACAATTGATGATGCTGCAGATAACAAGCAGACTAATGCAGGCGATATGGAAGCCATGATTGCAATTCACGGCAATAAAATGACACTGGCAAATGTATCAACAGTTAAGGTTGAAAAGGGAAGCCTTCAGAAAGAGGTTAACGCCTACAGCTACCTCGATTTTGCCGAGCAGAACAGAAAGTATATCTCGGCAAAGTTTAATGGAAGAATTGAAAAACTCTATGTAAACATGACAGGTGAGTATATCCGCAAGGGTCAGCCGCTCTTCGAAATCTACAGCCCCGATATCGTTCAGGCTGAAAATGAATACCTTATTGCCCTTAATGGCTATAAGGAGCCTTCAGGACTATATCAGGGAAGCGGAAACCCTAACAGGCTTTTATCATCAGCAAGGAAAAAGCTCGAACTCTTTGGTGTAACAGAAGAGCAGATAAAAAACCTTGAGAGTACAAAGGATGTTAAACTTACAATAACATATTATTCACCTGCAGGCGGAACTGTTATCGACAAGAAAGTTCAGGAGGGGCAGTATGTAAATGAAGGGGCAATTATATACGACGTGGCCGATATGTCAACTCTCTGGAGCATATCTGAAGTTTACGAAAAGGACCTTGAGGCAATAAAAACAGGAAGCAGGGCGGAACTAAATCTTCAGGCTTATTCCGGCAGGACATTTGAAGGAAAAGTAACCTTTATCTATCCGGTACTGAATTCAGCTTCAAGAACGGTTAAGGTAAGAAGTGAATTTGCAAATAAAGGGAATCTTCTTAAGCCGCAGATGTACGGACAGACACTCTTCAGGAGTAATCTTGGTTCAGGACTTCTTGTTCCCTCAGGAGCAGTGCTCTTTACGGGAAAGAGAAACATCGTCTGGGTAAAGACTCAGGACGGTATGTTCGAAAGCCATACGGTTGAAGTCGGAAATAAATTCGGCGACAAATATGAAGTTCTCTCAGGACTTAAAGAAGGCGAGGAAGTTGCCGCAACGGGAGGATTCCTGATAGATTCAGAAAGCCAACTCCAGGCCGGCGCCCCTTCAGGTCATGAAGGAATGAAGATGGATAATAATAACGGCAAGTCGAATGAAAAGGGTAACTCTGGACAGCAGCAGATGGACCCGAATATGAAGATGTAGAATCAAATTTAAAAGTGAAGACAAAGGACACTTACAGTAAGTGGAATATAAACACAAACTCAATATAATGGAGAAAAAATGAAAAAATCACTCAGATCAGCAAAGTTAATTAAGTTCTGTTTAGCTGCAGCTTTTGTTGCTTTTGTTTACAGCGGAAACGTTATGGCACAGAGCGCCTGTTCTCAGAAAGATCATAAGATGAATATGTCCGTGCATGACAATATGAACATGGGACCGGAAAAAGACAATAAAACAGTTACAAAAGATAATGCAAGGGAACAGCCTGTTGTTTATAAAGGTATAATTGATCTTAAAGCAATCGATAAAAACAAGGACGGCAAGGTTTTTCAGGATCAGATGGACTGGAACGTTATAAGCGACAAGCCGGGAGCCTGCCCTCTTTGTAAAATGACCCTGGAGGAAGTTACACTGAAACAGGCAAAGGATAACCTTGAAAAAAATGGCTTTAAGATAAAATAATTAATTTCGGAAAGACGGTTCATTTATGGGAAAAACAAATTCTTTTAATAAATGAACTGCCTTTTAGTTATATTTGTAAGCATTATGGTCTCACTTTATATGTTCTGAATCATGTTTTAGAGTAAAATTGCTTACCGTGAGATTCGAAAGACCGAATAGGATCATAATGTTTTTTGAGATGAAACAATTATAAGACAGGGATAAGATATGAGCCAGATTGAAATAAAAGATTTGCAGAAGTATTACCCGACACAGGAAGGATTTATTAAAGCTGTTGACGGTATTTCTTTTAATTTGGAAAAAGGGGACTTTTGCATGATAATGGGGGAGGAGTCTTCGGGTAAAAGTTCTCTTCTTACCATGTTGGGAGGACTCAACCGTCCCACCTCCGGGAGCGTAACTGTTGATGGAACCGATATTTACAGCCTCTCGGCAGAGCAGCTGGCGGATTTCAGGCATAAGAATCTGGGCTTTATGTTCCCCTCATTTCAGCTCCTTCCGTTTATGACAGTTCTTGAAAATGTGATGCTGCCGTTTGTTTCAAATGAATATTCTTTAAAGGAACAGAAGGAAATGGCGCTTTCGGTTCTAAGGAAAGTATACCTTTATTATAAATCGGGAATGCTTCCTGGTTCTTTGAATAAAGGCGAGCAGCAGAGAGTTGCAATTGCACGTGCTATGGTAAAAAATCCCGGGGCAATTCTAATCGATGAGCCAGAGGCAAGCCTCGATTCAGCAGCAGGCGTGGGAATAATGGAACTCCTGAAAGAACTGAATGAAGAGGGGAGGACAATTATTACAGTTTACCATAACAGGGATTTCGAGGCCTATGCTAATAAGACGATCTGTTTGTGCGACGGAAAAGGTGAACTGATAAAAAGATGAGCATTATGCCCCGCCACGAATTTTAGCATTTCAGACAAGATACTGCATGGAAATATTCCTGACGGCTTTATAAATTTTATATTTATTTACTTCAACAATAAGTAACACTGTTCTTTAATTCATATGGAAAAGAAACTCAACTGCTGGGAATTTATGAAATGCGGGCGCGAGCCTGAGGACAACATGATTCCCGAACTTGGACTCTGTTCTGCAGTTACAAACCAGGATGCCAACGGAATAAACGGCGGCAAAAACGGGGGACGGATCTGCTGGGCAATTGCTGGCTCATTCTGCCAGAAAGAAATTGAGGGAACTTTTGCCCGGAAAATATCAAGCTGCATGATGTGTGAGTTCTACGACCTTGTTCTAAAGGAAGAGGGAAAATCTGTCTACAGCCTCAATAAAAAACCGGACTGACAGAATAATAGGTGAGACTCACAGATAGGACTCTAAAGGCTATCCAAAATATAAATCTTCAGGTAACAGTTATCATATAATATCTGTAAATTTTCAAAATATTAGTTTATTTTAACTTACATCTTTACCAGAGACATCTTATGAGGGAACTTATGTTAGTAAAGAATAGACCAGGTGTACTGTTAAACAGGATATTTATTCTTTCTTATTTCCCGGTCATATTTATATCTCTTTTCCTCTCCAATATTCACTCTTACGCACAGGAGAATTTATCTAAACCTGAGCAGAAAGAAATTGTAGAAATGCTCTGTTCAAAACTGGAGAAATTGTATCCGGTTTCTGAAACAGGTAAAAAGACCAGTCTGTATATTCTTGAAAACTATAAGGCCGGGAAATATTCAGGTTACACTTCCTCTTCTGAATTTGTTCAGCACTTAAACGATGATTTAGCATCCTCAAGCAAAGACGGTCATTTAGGTATTATATATGATCCAGTATTGGCGTCTGAACTTAAGAAAGAGGAGAGTACCGGGGATGTTGGGAAGTCATATGCCGATTTAACCTCAGAATCGGAACGCTGGAATAATTATGGCTTTAAGGAATTAAAAATACTTGATGGCAATATAGGCTACCTGAATCTCAAAACATTCTTTTCCTTAAAATATGCCGGGGAAACTGCTGCTGCAGCAATGAGATATTTCTCAAACTGTAATGCGCTAATCATTGACTTGCGTAGAAATGGCGGCGGGTGGGATGATATGGTGACATTCCTCGCAAGCTATTTTATTGATACCAGCGATGATATTTTACTTAATATCGAACGCTCTACCGAAGACAATTCATACTCTGCCTCAAAGATCTCGGCCTATGTCCCAGGCAAAAAGCTTTTCAATATTCCTGTAGTCATACTTACTTCAAAATCAACGGCTTCTGCGGCTGAAGCTTTTACAAACATAATGAGGAATTTCAGCAAAAAAACTTCCGTCGTCGGGGAAACAACTGCCGGGGCAGAAAATCCGGTCAGCGATATTGCTTTATTCGGGGGATATTTATTGCGCATTCCAACCTGGCAAAAGGTATATTCATTCGAGAAAACCGGCTGGGAGGGATCAGGAATAAAGCCGGACACAGAAGCTGAATCTGAAAGGGCTCTGGAAACTGCTCAGATGTCTTTATTGAATAAATTAAAACAGGAAAGCAAAGATGAGGCTCTTAGAAATAAATACCAGTGGTATATTGAAGGCTTAAATGCTTTGAATAATCCCGTTTCTCTGCCGGGAAGTATTATGCAGACTTATCAGGGAAAATATGGCAATAGAAACATTTATTATGAAAACGGCGCTTTGTTTTATCAGTATAAAGGCCGGAC
>JBLNAZ010000049.1:0-4111 GCA_050259615.1 Syntrophomonadaceae bacterium
CGGGAGATACAATTTATGTAAAGCTCACCTGCAAGCGCAAGACGGAGAAAGAAGTAAAAGAAGGCGAAGTGGCGTCAGGGGTAGTTGAGTGGCACGTTGAGGTCTTAAATCAGAACGAAGAGAAAGTTGCAGTTTATGATATTCTGACGCTGGTGAAGAGGTTGGAGAAAAAATCATAGGTTTTGTGGATCCTAAATCCCGCAAGGGATTTCATATTTGTAGCCCGGGGTTTCATGTTTATTTGGTATGGCTAAAGCCCGAAAAATATGAAACTCCTGACGGAGTTTGGAATTTTTTTGCGTTATTTATTCCCAGGGTTTTAGCCCGCCTAAAAGGCGGGCAGGCAAACCCTGGGCTACAAATATGGACCCACCGCGGTGGGTCTAAATGCATAATAGCCTAATTCCGATTGTCACGTAAAGCCCGCAACGAAAAACACAAACTACTCTTGCATGAATTTAGGAATAATAAGAACAACAATAAAAATTAAAATTGCGGCGCCGAAGAACAGATATCCCACTTCCTGATCGTATTCAAGAATTCCCATTTTCCCGAGGAGGTACGTCCAGTCGTGATAAACCCTGCTGCCGCCAAGGAGATTAAGCTTATGCGCTCTTGCATCGGAAGCATAGACGCTGATATTGATCAGGTTCTGCCCCAGCCACAGTAGAGCGCACTGAAGTCCCGTTTTGTATGAATTCGTAAAGAAGTAATATGCTATCAGGAGCGGAAGCAGTATCTGCATCAGGGTTCCGCCCAGAGTATAAATAAAGCTTCCGAATATAAAAAATATCAGGTGGCCACCTTCGTGGATTACCAGGTCGGCATTATCGATAATGCCGTAATGTCCCCTGTTCATAACCCAGTAGATCATGATTGGAAGCATAATGACCGAAGGCAGCCAGTGCTTAAGCTCATCTTTAACCGTATATTCTTTTTCTTCAGTCTGCATAATTATTAATATCTTTCGGGTACTATCTGTTCCTGTATGACTGCAAGTTTAAGGATCTTTGTTTTTCCGAGGTCCGGCATATCAATGTGAACCAGATATATGCCGCTTGCCGCCTGGAAGTTGTGTTCGTTTAAGAGGTCCCAGGCTGCAAACTGTCCCGGTGTATCCTTTCTTATTGTTCTTACCAGCTGTCCCGCCAGGTTGAATATTCTTATTGTGGCTTTCTGAGGCAGGTGGTTAAATGTTACATATCTCTGGTAGCGGTTTAATTCCTGCGAATTGACGCCGTAATAGGGATTAGGGAAAACATTTATTTTGTCCACATCAGCCTTAGCCGACAGCTGGTTAAATTCGGGAGCAATGGACTTTATTGCAAATTTATCCCGGGGTGTAAACGTATGGTTCACAAATATTGCAAGCTCATCGCCTCCAGGCCAGGAGTTTGAATTTCTGTTTACCGCTGCATGGATAAGAACAGGCATTTTCCCCGCGCTCAAGTCGCCCATTAAGGCAGCATCCTCTTTTTCCTCATAATCCTTATCAAAGATAAAAAACCATTCTCTGGGGCTGTTTACGCCAACGTTGTCAACCCCTAATGATGGAGGCCAGTATTTTCCGTCAACTTTTCCGCCCGAAGCGTTATTTTCAAGATAACCAACGGCAAGCCTTCTCGGATTCAATGGGTCTTCAATGTCGTAGGCTGCAAACGGGAAATTCTTCTTAAAATCCTGATATGTATACTCTCCGGGCTGGCCGGGTTTTATAATAAACTGAGCAAATTCCGGTTTTGCAGGAGCCTGATCCGGCAGGCGCAAATACCTGTAAGCATATGATACATTAGGGTCATTCGGATTAACAATTCCGGTTGTATCAGCGGCTGCAAGTCTGATCAGTATATTTTTCATCTTATCATAACCAACTGAGGACCCAAGCCATGTGGCGCCCGCACCAATTGCGCCGCGGAAACCCTCAAGATTTAATCCGTCGGTCCCTGACCATGTAAATCTGCGGCTGCCAACAGGAACTTTCCAGCCCCACTTCGAACTATCATTGGTTGAATAAGAGTCATCAGACTTTACGCCGGGAGGAGGGCCGATCACCTTAAAGAGGATTCCATCGGCAATAGGGTATCCATCTTTTTCTGAAAGAGCGGTCTGACTGCTAAGGACAGTTTTATTTTTAGTTACATTCAGTAATTTCCAGACGGGCAGGCTGTTTGTTGATTCAAACTCCACGCGGTACTCGTCTCCCGTCAGAATCCCCGGCTCAACAACAAGAGAAACCACCTCTCCCTCGCTGTTTCCCGAAATGCGCGTAACTTTAAGTGTATCCCCGAATGAGGAGTTATAAATTACGCCGGGGTCATTGCTGTGGGGAGTTGTTTCAGCAAATGAAGGCCCGGTTTCAATATTCGAGGGATCGAGGCTGGGACTGTATGTATATGCCGTAACGGCAAAGTAATACTTTTTACCGTTTACAAGGGGCTGTTTTGTATAGGCATCCTCAGTAATCCTTAAATATCTCTGTATGCCGGAGTCCTTACCGAACTGCTGAGCAAGGCGTTCCAGGGTTCCGGTCTCCCAGTTTACGACTTCGCCGTAAATTATTTTCACGCTGTCAATTTTGTCAAAAACGGCTATTCTTTTCCCCTCGCTTATTTTTGCACCGGCATAAGGGAGCTGGTAAACGTTATATCCCTGGAACTTGCATGTAAAGGAATTAAATGACTCAATATTTTTGACTGAAGCCTCATCGCTTCCCCAATTAAGCACAATTTCCTTATCGTACTCACCCGCAGTTAAGATAGGAGAGTTCAGGGCTGGCAAGCCAGATCTGCTTTCATTAAAGAACTCCCGGGCAAAGGCCGCTGAATTTTTAAGAAGTGTTACCGCCTGAAGGTTGCTCACACCGGGAGTTGCGCCGGCAGCAATTTCAGCGAAGGCTACTTCCTGTGTATCGCCGGGGGCCATTGTAAAGGGGCCCGAGTTAACACCAATGCGTCTGTCGTCTTTCGGAACAAGCATTCCGTCAAGAAAACCCGTTTTAGCAACAGGATCTCCGGACAAGGGGAATCTGGTTTCTCCTCCCCCGAGACTAGCGGGAATTGGATATAAGTGGCCGTTAAGCATCCTTCCCTGCATATAGTTATAAAGCAAAAGTGTGCCATTTTTATAGTTAGAGGTTAAATCATATCCCCATACAGGATCACGTCTGGTAATATAGCCAATGGATGTCATAGGAAGATTTTTCATTCCATGAAGCTTTCTGTTGTTCAGATATGCAGTATCTTTTGCTGAACCCTTTACCACAGGTCCCTGCAAAATGGTAAATCCAAAGGCAGGAGGAGTATCCCCGTAGCTAAAATCAGATGGCCCTGCATTATAGCCGTATCCCAGATTCAGGAGCGTATCGCACGCCGCATAATCATCATGTGAATCGCCAATATCAAAATCACTCCAGATCATTACATACATGCTGTCGATTGGCGTAGTGCTTTTGTTGATAAGCTTATATTTTTTAAAGATCATATTTTTCACCGAGCCCGGAATTTTGAAAGCATAAGCTGTACACTGCATTTCAATTCCGATAGGGGCTGAGGCGATGAAATTTTTAGAATTTGTTTCATTCAGGTCATTGGCAACAAACCAGATAGTCTGCTCTGCGTCAGGCTCCCCTGGTATATCCACCTCGGGTTCGTAGCGTCCGTCATGGTTCACATCTTCATATGGAGCGCCATCAGGTGCAGGCCACTCTTTCCAGTCCGCGGCATAGCGATCCCTTATTTGGCTTTCACTCCCCTCATTGTCGTTTATTTCCGAAGATAAATCTGCGGTCTTGTAATCTCTGCGGACCCTGTAAATGCGGGCTTTTGAAGTGTCTTCGGGAGTTCCGCCGGGCAGAATCTTGCCGGGTCTCAGGCCGGACCAGTAAGAACTTCCGTTGGCTCTTACTTCCCCGTTTACCTTTCCTGCCCAGAGAAAGCCAGATTCATAGACGGCTGTATTATTGCTTCCTTTAGGGTAAACAAAACCCTGGTCGCCGAGGAAATTGATATCTGCTTCACCGTCGGCATAAATTACAGTTGAGATATTATTGATATTCATATATGCGTGAGGCCAGGTAATAGAAGCGGATTTATTCAGGCTTTTACGGCCTCCT
>JBLNAZ010000050.1:0-6886 GCA_050259615.1 Syntrophomonadaceae bacterium
TTAAGGTAAAGTCAAAAGTATTTTACAAGCAGAAATATTATGAAACTAAATGTAAATTCAAAATCAAAGAAGGAAAAGGTAAAAAGATCTCAGTTGGACATTTCTCCGCCCAAAGAGCAGCGGGAAATTTAAGTTCTCAACGTTTGATAAAATTCAAACATTAAAAACTTACTATAAAAAACAATTATTGTCAATACCGGATATTAAATTGTTGGAGTTATTGGTTATGCATCATAATGTTTATGGAAGTGACGGCAGGAATTCCCTTTAAAATAAAAAAACCGGTAAAGAGCATGGAAGGGTTTGGACCTTCATAGTACCTAAACTGTATAAACTCTTAACCGGAACTATTGAGCAAAAACCAATAAATTAAATATTCATTTTACTGTTTATGTAATTTATTAATTTTGTACCTGACTCTGGTAGTCCCTATTTACACAGTTCTTAGCGTCTTCTTTTGCGCCACGTGCTCTTTTACCAGTTTAATTAGTTACTTACTTGCTTATGCGGCGTTCAGTAACTGATAGAAAATTAAAGAATGGGATATGCGTGTGCAAGGCAAAAAACAGTGCCCTGAAATATGCTTGTTTTGTGCATATTTCCAGCTTTTTTGCGAGTTTCTGCAAGTATGCGTTACTCTCCCCTTCCCCCATTTAGAAGAATGACTGCTGGTCCAGCAGCACTCTCAGATTTCTGGAAATTACGGGCAGATCCTCAAGCAGTGATGCCTTGTCGAGCTTTTCAACCGTTGCATCCGGAAGAATAGAAGAGCTGCAGTTATCAAGTATAAGAGATGTTTCCATTTCCGAAAAGGATTCGGAGCTTTGGGTCCACCGGGCAAAACTCTTATTCTCCGGGCAAATCATCTGGCACTGCATGCAGCCAATAAGGGAGTTATGCCAGAACAGGTCCAGCCATTCAGGGAACTCCTTATCCCTTTCATTATGAAAAGTAATGCACTTTTCGGCATGCAGCAGGAAGCGGTCGCCGGGTATTGCGCCTGTAGGGCATTTGTTAATGCACGCAGTGCAGTTTTCGCACCTATTCATCATTTTCAGCTCTCTCCACGTATCCTCCTCAGCAGGAAAATCAGAGAAGTATGCCACCAGCCTGAAAAAACTGCCCATTCCATGGATATAGGCAATATTATTCCTGCCGTATTCAGCAAGACCGCTGTGCACGGCAAGGAGTTTTTCAGGCAGCGAGGCCCAGAGTATGTGGCAGCCTTCAGGCCCCAGGATCTTCCTGAGCAGATTTTCTACTATGCTGTCGGTTTCATGTGAATAAGTCGGAGGCACAATGAAGTCGTACAACTTGCCTTGAAAAGAAAAAGTAACCAGTTTCCGGGGCTGAGGAGAAGCAGTCAGTATGATGATTTTAGCATCGGGAAATGAAGGGGTAAAATTAAAAAAGTTCAGGCGTTCACCATAGAATTCAGAATCAAGCAGACCGTTTTCGCGAAGCCGCCTGATCTCCTGATGGATTGTTTTAAGGCGTTCTACCGAAATGATGCTCCCTTTGTAACCCCGGTTCTTTAGGGCACTATGAAATGCCCGCTTGAATTCATTAGAGTCCATAACTCCTCCCGAAGGTGTAAGATAATATATGAAATTATTGTTTTTTGCAAAAGCCACGTGAAAAGAGCTTCTTTTGAGGTGAAAATTCTTTTTGAAAAAACATTTGGAAATTCAACTAAACATTTCCTTATATTTACGCGATTATAATAATGGTTTAATATTTTTGTTGAATATTTACGCAGTCACCTATAGTAATGGGATTTAACGCTCCATTTCAAAAAGATAATTTTCGGAAATAAACCATATTTAAAAGCAGGACAACCAGCCCCCCCTGGTTAAGAACTTTTCATCGGGAATCAATGTATAAAGGACTTATAAAATCAATATTGATTGGGATTTCATAAAAGTTCAATAATTATAGAGGGGAACACGAATGAACTACAAGAGCGGTCTTCCGCAAATCATCCAAATTGATGAGGACAAATGCATCAATTGCCATCAGTGTATTTCGGTATGCCCGGTAAAGTACTGCAATGACGCCAGCGGCAGTCATGTTATAATTAATTCAAATCTATGTATAGGCTGCGGCGAGTGCATAACTGCCTGTGTGCACGGCGCCAGAAAAATAGTTGACGACATGCAGCAGTGGCAGATAGACATGAGGAAGGGAGTTCCCATGATCGCCATTGCCGCCCCTGCAGTTGCCGCAAACTTTCCGCACAGGTATCTGCACTTAAACGGATGGCTGAAATCCCTGGGAGTAAAAGCCATTTTTGATGTAAGCTTCGGAGCCGAATTAACCATAAAAAGCTATCTTGAGCACATAAAGGATAATGCGCCCAAATGCGTTATTTCTCAGCCCTGCCCTGCCCTTGTTACTTATATTGAAATTTACCGTCCTGAACTAATTAAGTATCTTGCACCGGCTGAAAGCCCTATGACACACACGATGAAGATGATAAGGCATTTCTATCCGCAGTATGCAAATCATAAGATTCTTGTGGTATCTCCCTGCATCGCAAAGAAAAGAGAGTTTGAAGAAGTAAAGTTAGGCGACTACAACGTTACAATGAAGAGCCTTAACGAATATATTACCTCATCGGGCATTAACCTGAGCAGTTATCCTGCTGCTGATTACGATAATCCTCCTGCCGAACGTGCCGTATTATTCTCATCGCCAGGCGGGCTTATGAAAACAGCCATAAGAGAAAATGCCGCTGTTATTGACATAACAAGAAAGATTGAAGGGCCGGCATCAATTTACCACTATCTTGATCACCTTAAAAACGATATTGAAAAAGGAACTTCGCCCATTTTAATAGACTGCCTGAACTGTGAATTCGGATGCAACCTGGGAACAGGAACAGACAGGAAGCTTACTGCAGATGAAGTGGAACATCTGATTGAAGAAAGAAAGCTTGAGATGCAGAAGAAATACCAGGGCAGATTTGATAAAGCACCGTCCAAAAAGAAAATAAAAAAGGCGGTGGATAAATTCTGGGAAAAAGGATTATACGACAGGAGCTACAAGGATCTGTCTGAAAATTTCAGGTCGGCAATTAAGATCCCCAATAAAAAAGAGCTTGATGAAGTATACCGCAGCATGCTCAAGGAAAAGCCGGAAGACTTTAAGGACTGCGCAGCCTGCGGATACAACAGCTGTGAAAAAATGGCTACTGCAATTTTCAACGGTTTGAATACAACCACGAACTGCCATGCCTATCTTGAAAAGACAGAGCAGTATGTTGAGCAGAACATACCTTATGTGGAGAAACTGGCACAGGGTGATCTTACAATAAAATTCATTGATGAAGGCAAATCAAAAGTTGCCGGCATATTCCAGGAATTAAATGCTGCAATTACCAATATAGAAAGCCTTCTTAGCGCAACTTCAGAAACAATTGAAACTACCGTAAGCGCTGCCACTCAGATTTCTTCAGGCACCGAGGAGATGGCCGCAGGCGCCAGCAGCCAGTCGCTTCAGACTTCGGAAGTCGCGGGAGCAATCGAAGAGATTACGCGTTCAATCCTTGAAAGCTCGAGGAATGCAGATCTTGCCAAGGAGAGCAGTCACGAAGCAAATCAGACCGCAAAAAGCGGTACAGTAAAGATTGAAGAAACAAAAAAAGGCATGCATCAAATTGTCAGGGCCACAAAACTTACTGCTGAAAAAATCTCAATGCTTGCCGGCAGAACAAGCCAGATTGGCGAAATAGCACAGGTAATTAACGACATAGCTGATCAGACAAACCTTCTGGCGCTCACTGCCGCAATTGAGGCTGCACGTGCTGGTGAGCAGGGACGCGGATTTGCTGTAGTTGCCGATGAGGTTAGAAAGCTTGCCGAGCGCACAACCAAAGCCACAAAGGAAATTGCAGACACTATTAAGGCAATACAGATTGAAGCCGGCGAGGCTAATTCCTCCATGGATGAAGCCCAGAGGGCAGTTGAAGAAGGAATGATAATGACAGAGTCGGTTGCCTCGGCATTAGTCCAGATACTTAATGAAAATGAAAAGGCATCGGAGCTGGTAAGACTGGTTGCCAATGGAAACGAGGAGCAGTCAAATTCCGCCGAGCACATATCGAAGAATATAGAATCGATATCAACTGTTACAAACCAGTCTGCTGCCGGAATTGAACAGATAGCTCATGCGGCAAATGACCTGAACAAGCTGACACTGAATCTTCAGGAGCTCATAACAAAGTTCAGGCTCAGGTCAAAAACTTCAGAGCCTCAGGGTTCCTGGAATGTAAAGCAGGGCACCAGGCTTTTAACCAGAAAGTAAATCCAATCCAGTCAGAGGGACGGAATTTTTTCCGTCCCCGGTTTTTCGTTTGAGTATCCGGGACTAAAGTCCCCTGTTTTCATAATCACTATTCTACGGCCCTCCGCGGTAATTCAGTCATTAGCTTTTTAGTCAAGTGCAATTCAGCAGTCTGCTTTATTCTCTACCATCCGCAATAAATTCAATAAATTTCTTATAAATATTTATTCTTAAACGGGTAATTAAAAATGGGCTTTTATATAAGCTCCTGATGCTTAAAATATTTAAGAAATGAATTCAGTGATTGAGGAGAAAATAAAATGGGAGACAAAGGAAGAGGAAGCCAGTTCATGTCGCATAACTATCTGGGGCAGAATGAACCGGCAAATTTTAAGCACGGGAAGCATGACAAGAGTCCGGTTAACCTGAATACAGACAGCCTGAAAATGATAGCGGATATTCCCTTAATAGGAGACTACCGTGCAAAAGATATTATAGATCACAGGCCTTTTAAGACGTGGGATGATGTTGCAAAAGTGCCCGGCATTACAAAGGATATGATTGAAGCAATGAAAAGCGGAAGGGCGACTATTGAATAACAAATACCCCGGAATGGTCCGGGGTATCAATGGTCTGTTTATCTCTTTCCACATCTCTTAAGATCCGCTTTAAGGAACTATAGTCCGCCTTATGACAATTCGGGTGATAATGCCTCATAAATACTGTTTATATGCAGTAGAAAAATAAATCATGAGGCAAAAATGGGATCTGTTACAAAATTATTATTTCTATTTCTTCTGGCATTAAATTCAGTAAGCTACAGTAAGGGTATAACATTACCCAGGACAAGCGAAAAACCGGTAATTGACGGCATTTTGAACGAAAACATATGGAGCCGGAGCTATCATTTTACCGACTTGAGATCGCTGAAACCTGACTACGGCAGCCCTGCAACCGAAACGACGGACGTCTTTCTTACATATGACGATGAAAATATTTATGTGGCCTTTATCTGCCACGACAAGGAGCCCGGTAAAATAAAGGCTACTTTAGCCAAAAGAGACACTCCGCTGGATGACGACTGGGTTGCATTCTGTATAGATACCTACAACGACGAATTAAATGCATATGCTTTTCTGGTCAATCCTTTTGGCATTCAGGCAGATGGAAAATTGAACTCGAGCGCAGCGGCCGACCTTTCACTGGATATGGTATGGGAAAGCGCGGCAAAACTTACAGATTCTGGATATGTGGCCGAAATGAAAGTGCCTTTCAGTATTCTGAGATTCCCCTCAGGAGATCCTGTTACTATGGGCTTTAAGGTGGCAAGAAATATCCCCCGCAAGTCTGAAGAAGACGACTACCCTGCCTTCAGCCCCGATAAAGGCCCTGCCCTGGCACAGTTTGAGAAAATACAGTTTAACGGGATAAAACCAAAACAGGTGCTGGAGATTCTTCCCGAGGCTACTTTTAACGTCAAAAATATAAATACTTCCGGAAGCCTTTTTCCGGCTCCGGCAAACAATAACTTTGGAATTTCAGCAAAGTACAGCCTTACCTCAACTCTTATTATGGACGCAGCCTATAACCCTGACTTTTCACAGGTGGAAACTGATGCCGGACAGATAGACGTAAACCTGCGCCATGCACTCAGCTACCCTGAAAAAAGGCCGTTTTTCCAGGAGGGACTGGATTATCTCGGCTTCTCAGGCTCAACAAACAATACTCCTCTTGGTGCTGTTGTCAATACGAGAAACATCGCAGATCCGCTCTTAGGCCTCAAGATATCGGGAAAACTGGGTGAAAATAATATTCTCTCTGTCCTTTATGCAGTGGACAAATACCCCGGTGAACTGGCAAAAGAAGAAGGAAATGCCGAACTAGCGGGCATAAATGCCAGCTCAGGAGTTATCAGGTACGCAAGAAACCTGAGCCAGGATGCCTATATAGGAGGATTTTATACGGGCTACAAATGGGGCGGAAACATAAATCATGTTCTGGGAAGCGACGGTAGGTTAAGAATAAACGATATCACAAGCTTTGATTACAACTATTTCGCGTCGCTGACGAAGCTGGCCAATGAAAATGGTTTTACTTCCGGAAATTCATTTACACTGAAAATGAATGTCTCAAACAAAGAGTGGGACACATACGCAGGCATTATAAATGTGTCGCAGGATTTCAAAACTGCAATGGGATATGTGACGAGAACAGGAATCACAATGCTTCCTTTTCAGGTTGTCCGCAGCTTTTATTTAAATAAGGATTTGGTAAAAAGCATTAACACGTATTACTGGTCGAGGAATTCTTACGACCATCCTTCCCGGATGTTCGAGGCAAACAATATGTTCGGATTTACCGTTAAAATGACGAGGCAAAGCGAAGCAGACATTTCGTATAAAATGGGAAATGAAGTATTCTCAGGACAGAAATTCAATACAGATGAACTGGACCTGAGGCTAAAAAGCCAGCTGATGAATGAGGTTTCATTTCAGCTTTCTTACAGCCGGGGCAATTCTATTTACTACGATCCCTCGAACCCTTTCCAGGGTAAAGGAAACAGCTATTCTCTAAGTCTGCTTCTTCAGCCTTCTGAAAAACT
>JBLNAZ010000051.1:0-38095 GCA_050259615.1 Syntrophomonadaceae bacterium
TGAAGTATAACGATATTCTGGAAACTATCAGGGTGGAAAGGGAGCTGAAGGAAACAACCGTTGCAAGACTGAAAAGCGCAATTGAGGAGTTCCTGCCGAAATTCAAGGCTTCTGAAAAATAGGGAAAACGTGCCTTTTGGATTTAATTATAAATCTTGCCCCTAAAAAGGCAAGATTTATATTTTTTGGGCAGCGTGTCAGGTAAATTTTTATATTAAGAGAATCCTGCAGTTTCAGCTGCTAACAGTGAAACCGCTAAAAGCTTTTAGACTTGTTGTTAATACAAAAAGTTTTATTTTTAATTACAGCGATGTTTTAATCTCAAAATTTAATTAAAATGGCTACATTAAGGGACATCAAAAGACGAATAATCGGTGTAAAGAGTACGCAGCAGATTACAAAGGCTATGAAAATGGTAGCTGCGGCTAAACTGAGAAGAGCCCAGGAAAACATCATTAATGCCAGGCCTTACTCGAGGAAAATATCCGATCTGTTCAGACAACTGGTATCATTTGAAAACAACACAGAGAATCCGCTTCTTGCCGACAGGCAGGTTAAAAACGTGGCTGTCGTTGTCGTTACGTCCGACAGGGGACTTTGCGGCGGCTTTAATATGAACCTCATTCGCGAGGCTACGAGGCTTATTCACGAAGATTACAGGGATTTCTATGATTCCGGAAACCTTTATGTCTATCCAATAGGTAAAAAAGGGGCCGACCATTTCAGCAGAAGAAATTATAAAATGCTCGGTGAGTATACGGGCGTTTTCTCCGACTTGAAATTTACATTAGCTTCAGGCCTGGTAAACGACCTTAAACGACGATTCCTTGCCGGTGAGCTCGACAGGGTACTTGTTGTCTTTAATGAATTCAAATCGGTAATGCAGCAGAGAATTACCGTCGAACAGCTTCTGCCGGTTCCGCGGGTTAAAAATAATGACGTTGATGGCAAAGTAAATACTGATTATATATATGAACCCGATAAAACTGTTATTTTGAATAATCTGCTTCCTAAACACCTTAATTCCCAGATGTGGAGGGTTTTGCTTGAATCCTATGCATCTGAATTAGGCGCAAGAATGACGGCTATGGATATGGCCACCGAAAATGCTAAAGAGCTAATTAAAGTTCTGCAATTGCGCTATAACAGGGAACGCCAGGCAGCTATTACAAAGGAAATTCTGGAAATTGTAAGCGGCGCAAACGCTTTAAAAGGCGAATAAAAATAAAAAATTTGAAAAAATCCGGAAAATTAGCTAAATTTAGTGTCAATTTTTAAAATTATATGTTCGAAGATTTAACATACAAGCTGGAAACAGCTCTTAAGAAAATAAGTGGACAGGGTAGATTAACTGAAAGTAATATTTCCGATAGTTTACGTGAGATACGCCGTGTACTTTTAGATGCTGATGTTAACTATAAAGTTGCAAAAAAGTTTATTGATGACGTGACAGCTAAGGCTGTTGGCCGGGAAGTTCTGAATTCCATCACGCCCGGGCAGCAGATAACAAAGATTATATACGATGAACTGACTGCTCTTATGGGCTCGAGTCAGTCTGACATAAAATTAAGCGGTTCAAGCCCTTCAGTAATTCTTATGGTGGGCCTTCAGGGTTCCGGTAAAACGACCTTTAGCGCCAAACTGGCTAAATCGCTTAGTTCAAAGAATAGAAAAGTTCTTTTAGTTGCTGATGATATTTACAGGCCTGCTGCTATAGACCAGCTCAAACAGCTGGGGCAGCAGATTAACGTTCCGGTTTTTTCGGCCGATCACAAGGATGCCGTTAAGATTGCAAAGGATGCCGTTTCTTACGCAAAGGAAAACGGCCTTGATACTTTGATAATCGATACCGCAGGACGGCTCCATGTGGATGAAGATATGATGCAGGAGGTGTCTGCCATTAAGCAGAACGTTAATCCTTCTGAAACTCTTTTTGTTGTAGACTCCATGACCGGGCAGGATGCCGTTAATTCTGCCAAGGCTTTTCATGATAAGGTTAATTTCGACGGCATTGTTCTTACAAAGCTGGATGGCGATACAAGAGGCGGATGCGCCCTTTCAATACGCGCTGTTGTGGATAAACCTATTAAATTCATCAGCCTGGGTGAGAAACTCGATTCAATGGAGGCTTTTTATCCTGAGCGCATGGCCTCCAGAATTTTAGGCAAAGGGGACATTGTTTCCCTGGTTGAAAAGGCCCAGGAGCAGTTCGATGAGGTTGAGGCACAGGAACTGGAAGGCCGATTAAGGGAGAATAAGTTTGACTTTGAAGATTTTCTTAAGCAAATTAAGATGATCAAAAAAATGGGTTCACTTAAATCCATAATAGGCATGATCCCTGGCATAGGCTCGCAGATTAAAAATGCCGACATCGACGATAAGCAGCTTTTAAGGGTCGAGGCCATTATTCAGTCTATGACTAAGCAGGAACGCTCAGCCCCGAAGATTCTTAACGGCGGCCGAAGAAAAAGAATTGCCCGCGGCAGCGGAACAACTATTCAGGAGGTAAACCGCCTGATTAAACAGTTTCAGGAAATGCAGAAGATGATGAAGATGATCAATTCATCATCAGGCGGCGGAAGGAAAAACCCTTTTGCCGGACTTAAGAACTTTAGAATTAATTGATTTAGAATAAATTGATATAAAGAAATATAACTCGGAGGAACAAATAATTTGGCAGTTAAGCTAAGATTAAGAAGAATGGGTAAAAAGAAACAGCCGATTTACAAATTGGTTGCTGCTGATTCACGCGCCCCAAGAGATGGAAAGTTTTTGGAAGCAATTGGATTATATAATCCGCTTACAGATCCTGCAACTATCGACATAAAGGAAGACAGAGCTCTTTACTGGCTTGGAGTTGGTGCTCAGCCTACAGAAACTGTAAGGAATCTTTTGAGCAAAAAGGGTATATTGCTTAAAAAGGAATTAGCAAAAAAGGGCCTTTCTGAAGCAGATGTAAATTCAAAATTTGAAGCATGGTCTAAACTTAATGAAGCCAAATCGGGTTCAGGCAAAAAGCAGACTAAAGCTGGTGCTAAAGAAGGGACAGCATCAGTGAAAGAGCAGCCAAAGGAAGTCACGGAAGTAAAGAGTACTACTTCCGATGAGAATCCTGCCTAAAGCGTTCTTAAAAAGATAACTTTTGGAGGGTTTCAGATCACTAACTAAGTACTCTTCGCTTAAACATAAGAGGGTTAAAAAATGAAAGAATTCATTGAATTTATCGCAAAGCATCTTGTGGACAACCCAGATGGCGTAAGTATCGACGAAAAAAGCTCGGAAGACAATAAGATCGTGCTGTCTCTTAAAGTCAGTGCGGAAGATGTAGGAAAAGTGATTGGCAAGCAGGGTAAAACAGCCCAGGCTATGAGAACATTGCTGACTGCTGTTGCTGCTAAAGAAGGTAAACGTGTTGTTCTGGAGATTCTGGACTAAGGTCCAAATTGACCATAGTGAGTGAATATTATTTAATAGCTGAAATAAAAAGCCTCTTCGAAACAGGAGGCTTTGTAAATATAATTCCTTACTCAGATAATCCTGAACGGTATCTGGAGCTTGAAGACGTTTACATTGACGTTTTTGGCGATAAAAAAAAATTCTCCGTGGAGAAGGTGATTCAAAAGGGTAAGTTTTGGTCTGTTAAATTTAAGAATTTTAACAGCGCCCAGGAAGTTGAATTTCTTCTAGGCAAAAGAATTTTTGTGGATTCTGAAGATCTGATTGAACTTGAAGAAAATACCTATTTTGTTCATGATTTGATCGAAAGCCAGGTATTCCGCAATGGCAAACTCGTTGGTAAAGTGGTTGATGTCCTTAATCTGCCGGCCAATGACGTCTATGTCATTAAGGACTTATCTGATAAGGAATTATTGATTCCTGCTATAACTGATTATATTGAGAGTTTTGACGCTTTTAATAAGGTACTGGTCTTAAAACCAGGTGGTGAGATTTTCGAAGAAGAGGACGATGAGGATTGATATTATTTCTGCGGTCCCAGATCTGCTTGCAAGTCCCTTGAATACAAGCATTATCAAACGGGCGCAGGATTCTAAAAAGGTGGAAATTGTTGTTCATAACCTGCGCGACTATGCGCACGATAAACATAAGACAATTGACGATAAGCCTTTCGGCGGAGGAGCCGGAATGCTCCTTAAACCCGAACCGTTCTTTGAATGCATTGAATATTTGTTCAGCCAGAGGAACTATGAGCACGTTATTTACAGCTGTCCAAAGGGAAAAATATTTAATCAAAACCTGGCCAATAAATTCTCTATTGCCGGAAATTTAATGGTCATTGCCGGCCATTATAAAGGGATAGACGACAGGGTTAGAGAAGCTTTTGCTACAGACGAGATTTCGATCGGCAATTATGTGCTTAGCGGCGGGGAACTGCCCGCTTTGGTTATTGTCGATTCTATTGTGAGGTTGATTCCCGGGGTCCTGGGTGACAGTGAATCAGCGCTCAACGATTCTTTTCAGGATGGGGATGTGGTTGAACCTCCATATTTTACCCGTCCGGCTGATTACCGGGGCTTAAAAGTGCCTGAAGTACTCTTATCGGGGAACTTCAAGAAAATTACGGATTGGAAAGCTGACCAGTCCAGGATATTAACTGAAAAATGGAAAAAAATAAATAGTTCGGAGTAGGACATGGATAACTTAAAAGAATTTGTTACGGATCAAATTAAAACCGACTTGCCGGAATTTAACCCTGGCGATCATATTCGCGTACACGTTAGAGTAATCGAAGGTGATAAAGAAAGAATTCAGCCTTTTGAAGGCGACGTTATTAGCATCAGAGGTGGCGGAATAAGCAAAACCTTCACAGTAAGAAAGATCTCCAGCGGCGTTGGCGTTGAAAGAATTTTCCCGATGAGTTCTCCCAAAATTGCTAAGATCGAAGTCCTCAAACAGGGCGACGTCAGAAGAGCTAAACTCTTCTACCTGAGAAATCTTTCAGGTAAAGCTGCCAGAATCAAAAATAAAGCTAAATAACTTTGGAATCTCAAGCCGCCTTTGCTAGCGGCTTTTTTTTTCCTTGGACTTACAATATTGAAACTTTTATTTCCAAAAAATATTTATACCTCAATGCTCAGCCAGGTGCTGCCGGATGACCTCAGGAAGGACCTATCCTTCCGTGAAGCCTCCGTCTTAAGCTCTGAACTTGAGAACGGAAAGGCCGACGTGGCACTAGTGCCTTCGTGTGATTTACTGAAGCATCCTCACTTTCTTGTGTCTTCAAAAACAGCTATTTCCTTTGACGGACTTCTTTCAAACGCATTTTTCTACTTCATGCCTGAACAGAATAAGTTCTCGGATATCTACATGCAAGGGGATATTTCTACAAATGAAATAATTCTTTCCAAAATCCTGTTCAAGGAGAAGTATTCTACAGACGTTCAGATCCACCTTGAGACGGGTAAAATAGATACAGGTGCAAAAAACTACCTCATGGTGGGAGATGTCAACCTGGATAAGGGACGCTTTAATTCAGGTTTGAGCCTTTCAGATGAAGTTTCCGAAATGCTCTTTATGCCGTATGTTAATTATGTGGCGGTCTCAAAGGAAGCTTCTTTCCTGGAAGAGCTGCATCATGCCCTTAAAGATGCTGATGTCCTTATTGAGGATAATCTCGATCGTCTGTTAAATGGCTTTGAAATAGATGAGTCTTCAAAGGACGTAATAAAGAACAATTTCAATTCGGTTTATTATGAAATGACAAATTCTGAGGTTGAAGCCTTGAAAGAGTTACTCCAGCTTCCGTATCTTCATGGAATTACAAATGATATGGTTGAATTGAAGTTTGTATAGAAATGAAAGCCTGACGGGTTTTATAAAAAGGGAAAGCAATTTAATGCTTTCCCTTTTTTATTGAATTAAATGGTTACATGCGAGATGCTTAAAACATTCTCATTCTCACGGAAACACTTCAGCATTTCACTGGTTGCGGCCTTGTTTATCTTCATTGTACAGCAGGCTGCTATCCCGCCTTCAAAGATAACGTTCTCAACTTCCTCGATGTTTATGTGACCTTCCTTAAGCACGTCGAAAATTGAAGCCAGCACACCCGGACGGTCGAAGTGCTTTATAACCAGCTGATACTGTGCGTCGGTTTTCTTTGCGCGGTTTACCCAGTGGGCAATTACGCCGCTTTTTATAAAGTCCTTTATTATCTTTACGGTTTCTTCAGCTACGGCATTCTGAGCCTGTTCGGTTGAAGCGCCAATGTGATGTGTTACGTACACATTACCAAGCTCCTGAAGAGGTGAGCATACCTGGCCGGCTTTGCCCTCGGGCTCATCCTTAAATACATCAAGCCCTACTTTAATTCCTTTTGTCTTAACGGCTTCAACGAGTGCCTCCTCATCCACAATCTCGGCACGGGAAGTGTTTATTAAAATTGCACCCGGCTTAACGTAGCTGAACATTTCTTTATTGAACAGGTGACGAGTTTCACTTGTCAGGGGAAGGTGAATAGATATAACGTCTGCAACCGGAAGTATCTGATCCATTTCAGAAAAGTCCTTTATTGCAACTCCTTCAATGCGGGAGATGTCCTTGCCGTATACGTTCATGCCAAGTGCCAGGGCCCTGTGGGCAACTTCTTTTCCTATATTTCCCACACCTATGAGTGCCAGGTTTTTTCCCAAAAGTCCCTCGGCTTTGGAATATTCGGCTTTGTTCCATTTTCCGGCCTTGAAATCAATTACGTTATCGGGAATTCTTCTGTCAAGGGCAATCATAAGACCGATTGCAAGTTCAGCAACTGCAACAGAGTTTTTTCCCGGGCAGTTTGCAACATAGACACCTTTCTGGTTGGCTGCGGCTATGTCAATATTATTTACTCCGGCTCCTGCTCTGACAATTAAATTAAGGCTGTCGCTTTGCTTTATAGCCTCGGCATTTACATTTGTAGAGCGGACTACAAGTATGTCGATACCCTTGATATTTGCAGGCAGATCATTTTCGCCGAGTTTTGGGGCGAATATAACATCCAAACCCAGATCTCTCATCTGCTGGAGATAGTGTTCGGGGAACTTGTCTGCTACTAAGACTTTCATAAGTTACTCCTTTTGGGATCTTTTATAAATAAATCCGCTAAAGCATTGGTATTTTTATACCAAGCTGTTTAGCATTTTCTATGGCTTGTTTATAACCTGCATCAGCATGCCTTACAATTCCCATCCCGGGGTCATAGGTCAGCACCCGGTCGAGCCTCCTGGCAGCCTCATCAGTTCCGTCTGCAACTACAACCATGCCGGCATGGATTGAGTTGCCTATACCAACACCGCCGCCGTGGTGTACCGAAACCCAGCTTGCTCCTCCGATTGAATTGAGGAGTGCGTTTAAGATCGGCCAGTCGGCAATAGCATCGCTTCCATCGAGCATTTTTTCGGTTTCGCGGTTTGGGGAAGCAACAGATCCGCAGTCCAGGTGGTCTCTTCCAATTACAATGGGGGCTTTAACTTTTCTGTCTTTTACAAGGTCGTTGAAGATTTTACCCATTTTGGCTCTTTCACCATATCCCAGCCAGCAAATTCGGCTCGGCAGGCCTTGAAAGTGCACCTTCTTCTGAGCCTTTTCAATCCAGTTAATAAGTGACCTGTTTTCCGGGAAAGCCTCCATAACTGCCCTGTCGGTGACATATATGTCTTCAGGATCTCCTGAAAGGGCAGCCCAGCGGAAAGGTCCTTTGCCGTCACAGAAAAGAGGACGTATATATTCAGGTACAAAGCCCGGAATGTCAAACGCGTTTTCAAGGCCGTTGTCTTTAGCTTCTCCGCGTATGTTATTGCCATAGTCAAAAGTTATGGCGCCCTTTTCCTGGAATTCCAGCATAGCACGGACGTGTTCCACAATGGTCTGTTTTGCAAGCTTTATGTACTTTTCCGGGTTCAGCTGCCTTAAGGAAAGTGCTTCCTTAAAACTCATTCCCATCGGAACGTATCCATTCAGAGTATCATGGGCTGAGGTCTGGTCGGTCAATACGTCGGGAATGATATTTCTTTTTAAGATTTCAGGAAGAATTTCTCCGGCATTGCCAACAAGACCTACAGAAAGGGGAGTGCGCCTCTCTTTTGCCTTAAGCACCAGGCTTAAAGCTTCATCCAGGTTTTCTGAGATAACATCGATATAGCCAGTATCAATTCTTTTCTGGATCCTTGTTTTGTCTACATCAATACCCAGGAATGATGCTCCGTTCATAGTTGCAGCCAAAGGCTGAGCTCCGCCCATTCCTCCCATACCCGCAGTTAAAAGAAACTTTCCTGCAAGTGTACTGCCGAAATGCTTTTTTGCGCACTCGGCAAAGGTTTCATATGTGCCCTGAAGTATACCCTGTGTTCCGATATAGATCCAGCTCCCGGCTGTCATCTGACCATACATTGTAAGACCAAGTGCCTCCAGGCGGCGAAATTCGTCCCACGTTGCCCATTTGGGAACGAGCATTGAATTAGAGATAATAACCCTTGGTGCGTCTTTATGCGTTCTGAATACTGCAACGGGTTTACCCGACTGGACAAGTAAAGTTTCGTCGCTCTCGAGCTCCTGCAGTGATTTTACAATAGCGTTATAACAGTCCCAGTTGCGGGCAGCCTTGCCTTTACCGCCATAGACAATAAGCTGATCGGGATTTTCCGCAACTTCAGGATCCAGGTTGTTCATGAGCATTCTCATTGCCGCTTCCTGAATCCATCCTTTACAGCTGAGGGTTGTACCGTGCGGAGCTGTAATGCCGCCTTTGAGGTTTGTTTCCATATTAATCACTAAAATGTGTTGCTAGAATATTTTGATATTGCTGATATAATGATTTATATAACCATTTTTTTAAAAACCAGCTTTTGTCCATTTTCTGCTTTAAGAATTTAATGTTTTCCTTGAGCTGAAGGGTAAGACGCGTGAGCTCATCTTTTGTCAGTTTAACATTTTCGCCTGGCTCGTTCAGCTTATCTATAATTGAACTATAAGCCCTGACATCTGAAAAGAACCTGTTATCTGTTTCCATCTGCTTAATAGCCTGCTTACAGAAATTAATTAATAACCTTTTTTCATTTTTGTCAAATTCGTATGAATAATTCTTAAATAGCTTTTTCATAGTTCCTGTTGAAGTTTAATGATAGTAAATTTTCTCTCATGGCCTGGTAGCCGGGTTTAATAACGTTATAAATAAAATGCAGACGGTCCTTATAAGGTATAAAGGCCGATTTCATCGCATTAATTGTAATCTTTTCAATGTCATCCAGCGTAATGTGGAAATACTGAATGGCTGTTAGAAACTCTTTTGTTAACGTGGTATCACTCATCAGCCGGTCATCGGTGTTAATTGAAACTCGGAATTTTTCCTTGTAAAGATAGCCGAACGGATGGTTTTCAATTTTATCTATCGCGCCTGTATGAACGTTGCTCAGAAGGCAGATCTCAAGCGGAATACGTTTATCCAGAATGTACTGAGCCAGTTCGCCGAGGCTTACCACATTGCCGTTTGCGTCGAGCACGATGTCTTCAGTAAGGCGTGTGGCATGACCAATACGGTGCGCTCCGCACCACTGCAGGGCCTGCCAGATGGATTCCTTGCCGAATGCCTCCCCGGCGTGAACGGTGATGTTGAAGTTCGAACGCTGAATAAACTGAAACGCGTCCAGGTGTTTCTTCGGCGGATAGCCGCCTTCCTCACCTGCCAGATCGAAGCCTACCACCCCCTGGTTGCGGAAATTTACCGCCAGTTCGGCTATTTCGAGGTTGTTTGTCATGTTTCTCATGCCGCAGAGTATAAGGCCGTAGCCCACGCCGAAATCCCTTTTGCCTTTATCCAGTCCTTCCAGGACTGCTGTTACAACGTCGTCATAATAAATGCCTTTGGAGGTGTGAAAAACCGGAGCAAAGCGCGTTTCCACGTAGCAGACGCCGTCATTTTTCATGTCTTCCATCATTTCGTAGGCTACCCTTGTCAGGGCCTCCTTATTATTCATAACAGCGCATGTATGCTCAAAGCCCTGCAGGTATTCTACCAGGTTTCCCTTATTTGCCCCGCGGTGGAACCATTCGGCTAACTCCCCGGGATCTTTGGTCGGCAGCTTTTTGTAACTTAGATCGTTGGCAAGTTCAATTATAGTCAGGGGCCTTAAGCCTCCGTCAAGATGATCGTGCAGCAGTACTTTCGGCACCGTTCGTATGATCTGTTCAATTTCCAATTTCACCTCAATTTTGACACGTAAAATATCCTTTTTAAGCTGTAAAAGCAACATCGGCTTTTAGACCGGAAGATACTTTTTGCTCATTATTTCGTATATTGATAGAAGTTACTAAAACATTCTATAATGGACAAGATTTGAAAAGAAAGAAATAAATCTTGATTTTAGAAGCTTAAAATGGTAATTTTTCCAAGTAAATTTTGTTAAAATAACAAGTACTAACCGGGAGATTAAATGAAACGGATTTTTGTTTTTTCAATGACGGCAATTCTGCTGGTACTCAGTTTAAGTGCATTCCAGTGCTCTTCAACTGAAATGACCAGTGCTAAGCTTTATATCCAGCAGAAAAACTATCCGAAAGCTATGGAAGCTTTGCAAAAAGAACTGCAGAAAAATCCAAAAAATGATGAAGCACATTATTTCTTAGGCTATCTTTACAGCGAACAGGGTGATTATACAAAAATGATGGATGCTTTTAATAAATCATTGGCAATCAGCAACAAATTTGCAAAGAACATTGACGATACGAGAAAATTTGACTGGATGAACTCATTTAACAAGGGTGTTGCATTCTTCAACAAAGCCACAAAGGCACAGGCACAGGACAGTGTGAAGATGTACTATGATAAAGCTGTTAAAGCTTTCAACGACGGTATTACTACCGAACCGGATTCAGCAGATACTTATAAGAATCTGGCCTTTGCTCTTCTTTCTGCCAACCGTACTGAAGATGCTGTTCAGCCCCTTGAAAAACTCAGAAGCATTAAGAAATCTGCCGATTCCTACAAGCTGCTGGGCCAGATTTATAATCAGCAGGGTGCTACTGAAATGAATAAGTATAAACAGACAAAAGTTGCTGACGATAGCTTAAAAGCTATGCAGGCTTTCGACAAAGCTGTTAACGTTTTAGAAGAGGGCCGTAAACTGTTCCCTGAAGATCAGGATATACTGCTTCACCTTTCAAATGCATATATTTCAGCAAACAAAGCTTCTGTTGCAATGGAAACATTCAAGACAGGTGTTGAAAAAGATCCACAGAACCAGTACTACAGGTATAACTATGGTACACTTCTTCTCCAGGCTGCTGACGTTGATGCTAAAGCAGGGAACTACGACAAAGCTATTTCTGAATATCAGGTAGCATCTGATCAGTTCACAAAGGCAATGGAAATTGATCCTAAATACCACAATGCAATTTTCAACCTTGGCGTTGCTTATGTAAAATGGGGAACAGCTCTCCGCGAGCAGGCCGACAAACAGAACAAGGAAAATCCCGAATACAAGAACAAATATCAGCAGGCATTACCTTACCTGCAGCAAGTAACTGAACTTAAGCCGGATGACCCTATTGCATGGGAAACTTTAGCTAAGGTTTATGCGGTTCTTGGAATGAACAAGGAATCACAGGAAGCTTTTACAAAAGCAGATCAGTTAAAGAAATAACTTAATTATTTGATCTTATTAGCCCTCATGTTGCTGAAGAATATAGTAACATGCGGGCTTTTTTATTATATTGTATAAAATTTTGGAGCAGAAATGAACTCAAATAATAATAATAACCAGCCTCAGTCGCAGCAGATCAATATTGAGCTGGGCGAAAAGGAAGCCGAGGGTATTTATTCTAATCTGGCTATAATAACCCATTCCCCCGCAGAATTTGTAATTGATTTTACGCGTGTGGTTCCGGGAGTGCCGAAAGCAAAAGTACATGCAAGAATAATTACCACTCCTCAGCATGCGAAAATGCTTATGCTTGCATTGAAAGAAAACATTGAGAAGTTTGAATCGCGCTTTGGTGAAATTAAGCTGGAAGGGCAGCCTGATCCCCAACAGTTTGGCTACCTGAAACGTGATGAAAAGATAAACTGAGAAGTTCAAGGTTCGAAGTACAAGGTTCGAGGTCGAGGGTTTTTAAACATACAGCCGGCCTGAAGTCCTGGAAAGTAAAAATGGGAAGCAGAATGTAATAAAAAAGCCAGCAGGTTGAAATCTACCTGCTGGCTTTTGAAATTTTATGACTTATATTATTAGAATTTCCACCTAGTATCCAAAGCCAGTGTTACGCGCTTGACGTCGTTTGAGAAGAAGTAGTTGAGATCGCGTGTTGCAAGTGCTGCATCAAAAATGCCGCCGTTGAAACCAAGTCCGAACGTCCAGTTGAAGTTTTCCCTTCCGCCGACAGAAACGCCTGAACGTATAAAAGGAATTCCGTTGCAGGGTTTCCATTCAAACCCGAAGCCAAATCTCGGCTTCGTTGTGTTTCCGGGCAATTCATTGAAACCCTGATGGTATTCCAGTACCAGAAGCATGCTTCCCGGAAAGTAGGAAACAAAAGGAGCCTTATCGAGCTGATATGCAGCGCCAAAGCTTAAAGCCATTGGAAGAGAGGTTGAAAAGCTGCTGACATATCTTCCTTCATAATCCTTGCTGCTGTCACCAATAGCATCCATCTTATCCTTATTGGAAGGATCTGTAAAATCGATATGATTCCTGTAGTTGTACTCGGCTGCATTTTTATTCCAGCTAAGGCTGCCTGCATCTGTAAGTGCAAGTCCAAGTGTAATTACATCATTTATCTTTGCTGTAAGTCCGAAATCAAGCCCAATACCGCTTCCTGCCGGAGTAGGGAAGGGAGAGAACTTCCCGTCCTTTTTAGTTGAAAGGGAGTCGAAGCTGTACTTGAACCCAAAGTCGGGTGAAGCTGCTACAAGTCCGCGTGCCTGAGCATCGGCAATGATGCTGTTGTCTTTTGTTTCAATTGATGCGTTAAACTCGTTGCTTCCTGCATAAGCAAAACCCTGAATATACTTTACACTAAAGCCGAATGTCACCTGCTCAAACATGTTTTCAGGCAGTTTAAATACACCGGTCAAAAGATCCTTGATCTGTCTTGAATATGAAAAGCCGTAGCTCCTGAGCCACCAGGCGTTAAGTTTTGCATCATTGAAGTTATAAACAGATCCCACGGGATTTCCGTTCAGCGCAAAATCAACCAACCCTTCGGGAGCAGTAAAATCAACGGAGACCTTCTCATTCAAAGAAAGTGCAAAGGCTCCTACTTTTTCACCTGCGTTGATGTACAGGTTAAAAAGCGGCAGTGAGAAATCTGAAAAAACATTTCCGCCATTTTTGAATAAATCTGCAAAATGTTCCTTATCTGCCGGCGAAAGAAGTCTGCCGATCTTCTTTGAAGGATCGGCCGGATCGGGAACTCCGCCAAAGTAATAGTTATATTCCTTAAGCGACATAAAGTTAGTTCCAACGCCTATATTAAGAGAGGGCAAAGGAAGCGGAATAGCAACCGTCTGAATTTCAAATCCGTTATTTTCACTTAGGGCCAGATTGGCCGGATTTTTACCGATGGCAAATATTCCCCTGGAAGCTGCAGTGTAGGAGTTTCCCATAGCTGTTGAACGGGCATCAGAGGAGGCGTAAGATCCGCCAATCTGTGCCTCGGAATTTATGTATAGCACGAGGAGAAAAGACATTAAGAATAAATATTTCATGCAAACCCCAATTCTTTTATTTCTGTTTTTAATTTCAATGGCTGATTTATTTCTCATTTACTCTGTAGACTACTCCGGCCGAAGCTTTCACCCTTATGGAATCAGTAATCTTGAATTCCACCGGTGAGGCAGAGCCAGAGGTTGCGCCGCTTGTATTTATCTCAACGTTTGAGATTAAATACTTGCTGTTGACAAACTTCTCTACGTCGCTGCCGGTAATTTCTATGGTTTCTGTTTTTACCGAAGGAGCTGTAACTTTTCCGTTAGCGTCAACTGCTGCAGCCGGTACAAGTATAAAATTGTTCCCCGACTGCCTGTTAGGCGGCAGATCCAGAAGTTTAACAGACTGTGTAGCATCCAGGAAAGAGCCTGTCCATTTTACGCTGGCCGGAAGGCCGTTTGTAATCTGAAGAGTAAGAATAACTGACTTAATTTTACTTATCTCTTTCTTTAGGTCGTCTTTCAGATTTAGTTCAGTTGTATCCTTAAACTCACCGTCGGCAATACCAATGTTGAACGGGAATGTAATCTCAGCATGGCCTGTAATAGAGTCGTTCTGTGAGACTGTGTAAACAGTAGTGGGATCTGCATCTGGGTTTACCGTGGCTGTTCCGCTTATTGTGAGCTCTTCCGGGAAATTCGGAGAGAAGCCAGAGAGGAAAGTTGCCAGGTCAGCCGAAGGAACTTCAACCACGCTGTCTATCTGGCCTCCAAGGTTGGAAATATAATCCGTAAATTTCAGAGTAGAGATGTATCCTTTTGCCTTCACAGTTCCATCAACTTTTACCTTAAACTGTGAAGAAGGCTTAAGATAAAGCTTAAGGTCGGGATCCTTGAAAGACATTTTAGCAAATTTGAATTTGTCTTTCATCTCACCAAGGTTAAGTGAAACCGTGGTCGGTTTTATGTCCAGTGTTGTAGGTTTAACAATACCTGTAATGCTGCGCAGTGAAAGCTGCGACATCTGGACTGTTTCCAGTATGTTGTCAGTACTCTTAACTATTCTGTAATCATTTGTTGCGGCTGTTGATACGAGCACGCTATAGTTGATTACATTTGACGGGGTGCTGGATTTAAGAACAAAGTTGCTTAAATCTTTTGAAACCGGGAGTGATCCCTTTCTGGGAACCGTCAGGTTTAGTTCATAAGGCGTTGAGGAACTGCTGCTGGAGTAAAGATTATTGAGCTTAATCTTAACGCTTAAGTCAACGTCTATGTTATTGCTCAGGTTAATCTGCAGGTTTCCCTGACTGATGACCACATTCTGGAATTTGGTCTGATTGTCAACCTGAAAGCTGTTATTTATGCTTATATTATTTACCTGTATCTTTCCCTGAACTTCACTGACTGCCAGGTTCTTAAAAGATGCGCTGATGTTGATGGAGTTCTGAGGCACCGTGACCGGGCTGCCATTACTTCCCGGTGTGGAAAGTGAACCCTTGAAACCAAGCGTGCTGTAAATATTTATCCCGGTATTTAACGGTACGCTTACCAGTTTGGTTGACTTGGCCGGTATAGTGACAGAAGAAGACAACTGTCCGATTTTTACCTTGTTGCCGTCATTTTCAAGATAAGCGTTTGCCAGTGTGACATCTACATCCATTGCATTGGAAAGGCTGAGGTCTATGGAACCTGAACTTAAGACAATGTAATTAAATTCATTAACCTGTGGGAAAACGGCTCCAACCGGAATGTTGCCTGCAGGTGGAATTGGAAAACTTTGCCCCGGCTGCAAACCGGTCCAGCTGCTGGAGATTGAGGCAGCTTCGGGTGCCGGATCCTGAATTTTAACTTCTCCAATTTTTTCAGCCTGGGATGACATAACTGCCTGTTCCATTTTCAGGTTGTCTCCCACAGTTACTTTTTCAATTTTCTTATTGTCGGCATAATAAAGGATATTTTCCTGGGCCGAGCCTTTGGGATACGACTTTATCATGTCGGGATTATTATCTACAACCTGCTTAAGTGTATAGGTTGTATCCATTATTGGTGTGCTCAAGTTAACGTCCCACTGCGGAGCTTCAAAGCCGTCAGGGGTATCCATACAGCCGGCTAAATAAAGCGCGGGAAAAAGCAGAGAGAATGTAAAAGTTCTGTAAAGAATTTGCTTCATGAATCGTACTCCGATCATATATTGAAAGTTAGGGAAAGAATTGCCGTGACAAGGTTTAAATCACAGTTTTGAAAAATAGCTTCAGAATTTATAAAGTTTGTTCTACAAAGACAAGAAGTATTTTTAATAATGAATTATCGGCTTTGTAGATTCGAAGTTTAGCTAATTCTTTAAAATAGATCAACTTAGCAGAAAAACTGGAAATTATAATGCTGCTTTGGGGGGATGTCGGAGCTTCCCGGAATGGGAGGGCCTGAATAAACATTTATCAATTTGGAAGTGTGCGAAGTGTGTCTTCAACTGTGCCGTATGTCAGCTCTTTAAAGAGAGAGAGACTACTTTTGAGATCTGAACAGATTAAATAGTGCTGCCGAAAGAAAAAGAATATTAGCCAGCCAGGCGGTCACAAGCGGGTCCAGAACCCCGTTTTTGCCGAAAGCCTCGCTGATCTTCATAAATCCCAGATAAATAAAGGTAAATAAAAGGCTGAGTCCGAACTGCAGGGCCAGGCCGCCCCGTTTCTTGTTAGCTGAGAGCGGAAGGCCTAAGAATATTACAATAAGGCTTGCAAAGGCAAATGAGAACCTCGAATGATATTCAATGAGTGTTCTTGTAGGGTCGTTTCCCGTACGGGCCTGGTTGCGGTAAAACTCCCTTAACTCTGAGAGCGTCATTTCCTCCGGCTTCTGCTGCTTGGTTACAACATCCATAGGCCGGAAATGCAGATCGGGCAGACTGATCTCGCTAAACTTCTCCACATTTTCTCCAGCGGGAAGGAACGTCCTTTTTGTACCATTAATAGCATGCCAGACCTTCTTTGTGCTGTCGTACTGCATCTGTACGGCATCCAGCCTGGAAGTCATATGAGTAAGGTCATTAGGATCAAAATCCTGTATGCTGACCTGGCTTGCCCTTGCGTGCTGTGGGTCGAAATAGTAGATGTTTACTATACGGTTTCGCGTATCCTGAAAGAAGATGTTTGTTCCTATTGAGGCCAGGTCTTTTTTCATATAGACCTGCTCAATTTTAACTTTGCCTTTATTGGCAAGAGGAACAACGTAGCCCCCGAAATAAATTGAGAATACGCTGATCATAAGTGACGTCACAATAAATGGCGCCATAATCCTGTAAAGGCTTACGCCGCTGGACTTAATTGCAGTGAGCTCATTCTGGTTTGCCATCCTGCCCACTGTAAACAGGCAGGCTAGCAGTGCAGCTACGGGAATCATAAGCCTGATAATTTCAGGAGCAAAATAAATGTAGTACTCAAATATGATGGGGTATGAAACATTCTGGTCGAGAAAGTCGTCCAGATTTTCCATCATATCAATGATAACAAATATAAGTGTAAAGGCCACGAGGGCAAACACCAGCGTCTGCAGGTACTGCTTTACAAAGTAGCGGTCAATTATCTTCATTTTCTTCCTGGGGTGCCCTTAACTGCCGGGGAACCAGTTTTGAAAGGAACGATAAGTTTATATTAACAGTTTCACGGGCAGACTTTACCGTAAGCAAAATACCCAGCAGGCCAAGAACAAAATTAGCGCTCCACATCCCCCAGAATGGTGAAAGCAGTCCCCGGTCGGCAAACTTTTCGCCGCCTATCAGAAATGCCCAGTATATGAGAAAGAAAATAACGCTGATGCCGGCAGCAACACCCATACCGCCCCTGCGCGTCATAATGCCCAGGGGAGCGCCTATCAATACAAAGATGATGCATGCAAAAGGAATTGAGTATTTCTTGTGGACTTCAACCATGTAGCTGTCAATTCTTTCCCTGTATGCCTCAACGTTCGTCATATCGGAAGTTATTATGTTCTTTGCAGCATTAACCCTGTCCTGAACCCTGTATAAGAGCAGCTCACCTGAAGCCTTTGTATATGGGGTTTTATACATATACGCGCTGTCGCTTAAAAAATACTGTTTTATGTCGCTATTCAGACCTGACTGAAAACGGCCCTGAATATTTTTCATGCTATCTACAATTACAAGCATATCCTGGGCGCTAAGCTCTCTGTCGCCCCTTTGTCCGCCGGGAGTAGACTGCTGGAAGGAAAACTGCTCGGCATCCATTGCAATCCTATGATTCGTAAAAAGCAGTTTTCTGTACACGGTATTGCTTCCCGGACTTGTCTCGTGAATTTCACCGTTTGAAAGGTCCATAATCAGTTTCTTCTGATCTGCTGAAAAATATATTCTTCCTTTTTTTGCAGTAACAACGTTCAGGTGAGTAGGATCAGCGTAATCATAAATAGTCACTCCTTCCAGTGTATTGGTTTTCTCATCAATATTCCTGACCAGTATGGAGTAGTTAGCAACCTCCTGCGAAAACAAACCCGGAATGAGTGATAGTGTGGGTTTCTTATTGGAAATATCCTGTATCAATAGACGGGCTGCGTGGTTGGCATCGGGATAAATCTTGTTATTAAACTCTATAAGAAGAAAACCTATAACGAGGCTTAAAATAAAAGGGGGCATGATCATTTTATACACGCTTACGCCGCTTGCCTTCATGATGGCTATTTCATTATTATTCGACATGTTGCCGTATGCCATCAGCGTTGCTACTAGAATGGACATTGGAACAACCAGCACAACCATCCATGCCAGATTGTAGGCTATAAGCTTTGTTATGATCCAGAAACCCAGTCCCTTGCCCACCAGCCTGTCTGCAAATTTTGTCAGAAAATTGAACAGGAAAATGAATATCAGTGTAAGAAGGGAGAATATAAAGGGTCCTGCGTGGTTTCTTAATATATATTTGAATAAAATCATTATCTGAGAATAAGTCTTCGTTTATAATACATAAATATAGCAAAGCCCCAAAAGTTTAACAACATAAAGTCTGAAATTATATTATATTGCATTTGCTAATTTAAAATGTTAATTCTTATTAGTAAATTTATATTTATACATATTGATCTTTAATTAAGTTGCACTTCAGATTCTATGACTCTGGTGAAGTACCTGTTAGCATAATGCCCGGAATGAGAAAAATTATAAAATATAAGGCCTGTTTCAGTAATTTTAACCTTGTGGGGTAAACGTGGAAAAAGTAAAAAATTATATTTTGGAAAATCAGGACAGGTACATTGAAGAATTAAAAGACTTCCTGAGAATACCGAGCATAAGTGCGGGTACTGAGAATAAGAAGGATATTCAGCAGTGTGCTTCATTCGTAGCCGATAAGCTGAAAAAGGCAGGCCTAAGCAGGGTAGAGGTCTTCCAGACCGAAGGTCACCCGGTAGTCTATGGCGAATGGCTTGGTGCTCCCGGAAAACCAACGGTTCTTATCTATGGCCACTATGACGTTCAGCCTGTTGATCCCATTGAGTTGTGGAACAGCCCTCCTTTTGAACCCGTAGTAAAAGACGGTAAGATCTGGGCCCGCGGAGCTACAGATGATAAGGGCCAGCTTTTTATACACGTTAAAAGTGTTGAGGCTTTCTTTAAGAGCAACGGCAGCCTGCCCTTAAATGTTAAGTTTGTTATTGAAGGTGAAGAGGAAATTGGAAGCGAAAGCCTTTCGGTGTTCCTGAAACAGAATAAGGACATGCTGAAGTGCGATGCAGTTTTGATTTCAGATACCTCGCTCTACGCTCCCGGAGTTCCCTCACTTACATACGGACTCAGAGGTCTATGCTACATGGAAGTTGAAGTTACCGGTCCCGACCGTGATCTTCATTCAGGCAGCTTTGGCGGAGCGGTTGCAAACCCCATAAACATACTTGCCTCTATGATTGCACAGCTTCAGGACAAAAAGGGAAGGATAACAATTCCCGGCTTTTACGATGACGTGCAGCCGCTTACAAGAAAGGAAAAAGAAAGCTTTAAGATGCTGAAGTTTTCCGATAAGGCATACGCCAAAGATCTAAAAGTGGCAGAACTCAAAGGCGAGGAAGGCTTTACCACTCTCGAAAGGCTGTGGGCCAGGCCGACACTTGACTGTAACGGAATCTGGGGAGGGTTTTCTGGAGCAGGAGCAAAAACTGTAATTCCATCCAAAGCCGGCGCAAAGATCAGCATGAGGCTTGTTCCAAATCAGGATCCCAAAAAGGTTGCAAAGCTTTTCACGAGCTATTTCAAATCACTTGCCCCGAAGAGTGTAAAAGTAAATATAAAGGCCCTTCACGGCGGATATCCCGTTGTGGTGCCTTTGGACCATAAAGTAATTGTAGCTGCCTCTGAAGCTATGGAAAAGGCATTCGGTAAAAAGACTGTCTTTATGCGCGAAGGCGGTTCTATTCCAATTGTAGTGGATTTTGTAAAAAATCTGAAAGCTCCCGCTGTCCTTATGGGGTTCGGCCTGGACAGCGAAAACCTGCATTCACCAAATGAACATTTTGATCTGAATCACTTCAGATTAGGTATTTTAAGCTCATCTTACTTCTTAGAAGAGCTGTCGCAAAGGGGCTGATAAAGCCATCCAGTTCTCAAAATAGACCAGATGTGTCAAGCACAGCCTGAGGCTGTGCTTAATCTTAAGAGGGGGCCAACTAACATGAAAAAGCTAATGCTTGGTTCACTGGTTCTTATTTTGCTCTCCATCCTCATTACCTCCTGCGGAAAGAAAGAGGAAGAGGGCTCGGGTTACGATGCTGCATTTTCGGATGTCAGGGATAAACGCATTCAGGAGTATAACCTGGAAGTGCAAAAAGATGAAGCTGTGCAAAGGAATGCAAACGATACCCTTGCGCTTAAAGAATATATACTCCATAATTACCCGGCCGGATCATATCTGGTTTATTTTGACCGTTCAAATACCTTTAGTGTGCCTCGCCCTGCTGTCATTTATTATAAGGCCGATGCAGCTTACGTCTTTGCCATAGTTGCTAAGTCAAAGCCTGGCGAGAGGCTCATTGAAACAAAAAATATTACGGGCTACGAATCGAGCTTCATTAATCTCGACAGCACAAAACTGGGTACTGCCTTTTTCTTCCTTACGCTGTTTACCTATGATGAAGGGGGATTCCATCCGGTATGGGAAAAGGAAATTCCGATGCACGGAGGTTTTAACCGTATGATTCTTAAAACCTGGAGCCCTAAGAGAATACTCTATGTTGAAGTTAACTTTGAAGACGGAATTATCGTGGGCCACAGGAATTACAACATCTTTATGAATAACGGCATCAGACAAATGCCGCACCTGCTGGAAACCTATGAGGGCATTTCACGGAAAAGGACCATTGCAGACTTTAACAGGGATAATTATCCTGATTACTACGAGTATACCTTTTATTCCCTGAGTAACAGGATCCTTCAGGCCGATTCTGTTGCTTTTTACTGGGATCTTAAAAGGGATCTGTATGTCAATTCCAGAAATCCCCGCCAGACCAGACCGTACTAGTTAAGTCTAACCGGGAATCCTTTGGGAAGTGAAATATCCTTGCTCAAGAGATCATTAAGAAGTAATTTTTAGTATTATTTCTTAGCAATTTCCCGTTATTCTTGCTATTTTCCTGCTACAGAAGAAAGGAGTGTAAATGCCAGATACTGTTTTAAGAACTTCTCCCGTGATGGATTTCTTTAAGTCAGTATATGAAAATATTGTGTTTGACAAAACCGGTACCCGGGTAGATGTTTATACCGAGGCAAACCAGGAATATGATGCCCTGTTAAACGGGGTTGCGCTTCGGGATATTTCCAATTCCGGCCTGATTGAGCTACATGGAAAAGACAGCCTTGAGTACCTGCATAGAATCAGTACAAATTCTTTAATGGATCTTCCGGTCAGTAATTCTGCTGCAACAATATTTACAAACGAGAAAGGCCGCATAATCGACAGAACGCGCCTGGTAAACCTTGGCGAGTATCTGCTCATATTTGGAAACCCTGTTTATGCCAGCAAGCTTCAGAGCTGGATCAACAGGTTTATCATAATGGAGGATATAAAGCTCAGGAATGCCTTTGGAAACTATGCTGCTTTTGAGCTCCTTGGTCCTCAGGCTGAATCGTTCCTGACCTTGATTTTCGGCAGCTCGGCCGACGGCCTTGAGTTTAATGCCGTAAGAAGAATTGAAGCCGAGGGTATAAAAATAAATATACTAAAGGTTATAGAATTCAATCTGAAGAAATTTATTATCTGGGGCAGTGTTGAGGAAGGTGTTAACCTTTTTAAGCATATCAACGGCCAAAGCAGTGTTTTCGATTTCAGGATGGCAGGTGAAGAAGCCTATGAAGTTTTCCGTGTGGTAAAGGGGATACCTGCCGCTCCGAATGAAATAAACGACATATATAACCCTTATGAAGCAAATCTGATTGAGGATGTAAGCTTTAAGAAGGGTTGCTATATCGGACAGGAAGTAATTGCGCGTCTGGATACGTACGATAAGGTCCGGAAACAAATGACGGGTCTGATCTTTGACGAGAAAGCGGAAGTTATAAACGGCTACAGGCTGTTTAATGAAGGAAATGAAGTTGGCAATGTAACCACTATTGCCCGGTCATTTCATCTGGAAAAGGAAATAGCCCTCTGCATCATCAGTAAAAGTTTATCGCAGCCAGGTACCAAGCTTACGGCGCGCGATGAAAACGGCAAAGATTATTCTGTAACTGTATGCAGCCTGCCTTTAAGAAAATGAAGATATACACAAAAACAGGGGATAAGGGGGAAACGGGATTATTTGGAGGGGGCCGCGTAGGCAAGGATAACCTCAGAATTGAAGCCTATGGAACAATTGATGAACTCAATTCGGTTCTGGGCGTAGCTATAAATGACGTTAAAGATGAAAGCGTAATTTTACTCCTCAGGGAAATTCAAAGGCAGCTTTTTGTTGCCGGAAGCGACCTGGCTTCACCACGCGATAAGGAAAACGCAAAGTTTAAGATTCCCAGGGTGGAAAAGGAATTTAGCGAGGAAATAGAGCGTCAGATAGATTTTTATACCGGGAAGCTGGAAGAATTACGGAATTTTATCCTTCCCGGAGGCTCCCGCGGGGCATCTTATCTGCATCTTGCACGCACGGTCTGCCGCAGGGCAGAAAGGCTTGTAGTAGCACTGAATAAAAGTGTTGAAACAGGGGCGGAAATAATCGTATATTTAAATCGTCTTTCTGATCTTTTCTTTGTCCTTGCCAGGTACGAAAACAAGGTTTCCGGGGTTCCGGACGTTGTATGGAAAAATGCGGGTAAAGATGAAGAAAAGTAAGCGGGGGGACTGAACTTTTTTACTTTTCATGGTGTTGGGATTTATGTTCATGAGTTTTAATGGCAACAGCTTCTGTTCTTAAGCCGCAGTACCTTTGAAAATTTTCAAGGGGGTGAAATTGGCTTCGACGGGGTTAGTTAGGCTTTGGACTGCACACCGTGTTCACCGTAGACACGTAAAACGGCGGTAACAAAACAATAACTGGCGAATATAACTACGCCTTAGCTGCTTAATAAAAATAGTAGCCGTTCACTTTGACTTCGCGCACCGGGTCTAAGATGAACGCCGATCAGGTGTGATAGCGGGATGAGCGTCCGGGTAAATCCTGCAAAACTTAACCGGGCAAGCTTAAAGTCAACTCTGCCTGTTGGAAGCTTTAAGTCAAAAAAAAACAACGGGCTATGTGTGTAGACGTTCTTAGTGTTTCAACTTCGGACGCGGGTTCGACTCCCGCCACCTCCACCAAATTAGTGTTGAGTTTTAAGTGTTAAGTTAAAAGCAGATGAAAGTCTGCTTTTTTTATAGCTGATTTTAGAAAAAAGGCGCCATAGCAGAGGGCGCCTTTTTTCTTTGATGGCTATTTGACCAGTAGCATCTTTTTCGTTGATAAATAGCTTCCTGAACGGATCCTGTAGTAGTAAATTCCGCTTGCAAGATTCTCCGCCTTCAGTGTCTTTTGATGAATGCCTGCACTCTGGTATTCATCTACAAGCGTTGCTATTTTCTTTCCAAGCATGTCAAAAATATCCAGCCTGACATACCCGGCTTCAGGTATATTGTATTTGATCGTTGTCGAAGGGTTGAACGGATTGGGGTAATTCTGCATAAGTTCGTAATAAGGAAGAACAATGGCTGTGTTCTCATTCTCCATGGCTGAAATTGCCAGCGGGGCCTTGAAGTCAATTGTCAGTATCTTGTCCTTTGTTACCGCAACCATTAGGGAATCACCAATCGTAATAGTATTATCCTGAACCATGTTCCAGTCCAGTTTCAGCGTATCGGGTCCTTTTATCTTCACCGGGTAGGTGCCGTCGCTGAACATCACGAGGTGGTATTTACCAGTGGGTTCCGAATAATCGAATGTTGTATCCTGAATGGAAAGCAGAGCCCCAGCAACTGGATTCCCGTTAATGTCAGTAACCTTGCCAGTTACAACGCATGCTTTTTCAAAGTTCAGGTATTTATAATCGGAGGTTTTATAGGCATTCTCAATGCTAATTGTTTCCTCTGGCAGACCGCTGTGGTAAATGAGGAGATTCTTCAGATCAAATGGCCCGTCCGAAAGGTTGCCGTAGATCATGCGCCCGTCGAATTTCAACTTCACATTGCCTTTCTCGTTTGCCGGCAAAAGCTCCCGCCCCGAGGTCCAGCAGATTCTTTCTCCATCTGAAGACTTAAGCTGCCCCATTGCAATAATGTAACCCGCCTCAAGCGGGATCACCTCGACGTCAATTTCGAGTGAATCTGTAAGGCCGTTATTGTCTGCATCGATCAGCTTCTCGGAATAGACCCCTGTAGACTGAATGACCTTTCCCCTGGGCTGCTCAAACTGGTCTGATGTATATTTATCTGTTGTATAAAGGTTGAAACCCGTATAAACAGGATTCAGCATTGTATCCTGAATAACTGCATAACTTATCTTGTAAGGCCCGTCAGTCTTGCTCCTGCCGATGGCAGTGCCCGGAAAATTCAGCAGCACCAGGCTGTATCCTTTTGTAACTGAAATATCGGAAGAAGCCGCGGCAATAAATGAATCTTTTTGACTGGCCAGGTAAGCTGTTATTGTGTATTTGTTGTTTACAAGAGAGTTCAACTGCAGTTCAACCTGCAGAGTGTCGAACAGGGCGTTAAGGTCGTAGTCTACTGCATAGTCATTTGTTCCTGTTATTATTCTGACTTCCGGAGGCGCAAATTGCGAGGCTTTGTAAGAAGCCGTCTCTGTTTCGCCGGATGAAAGCTGCGTCCCGTCGCCATTGCACAGCTGCACGGAAATTGTGTACGGCCCGTCTTTGCCCAGGGCCGATATGGCGCTTGTTTCCAGTTTAAGCATCATCTGTTGAGACCCTGTTCCAATATTAAAAGACCTGGAGGCCGAGGCAATTATTAGGCTGTCCTTTGAGATGATTCCCTGAACTGAGTAACTGCCGGCAAAGCTCGACTGGAGGTTTGTCTTAATATTTATTGCATCATAAAGCCCGTCTCCCGTACTATCCACAGGGGACTCACTTATCTGGCTTATGCGGAGAGGTATTTCACTGAATTCTGCATACTGGTGGGCTTTTGTGTTGAACTTTGATGAAGCAACTACGGCACCTGAAGTATCCGTTATATAAAGATCGAATGTATAAATGCCATTTAGTTTTTTCTCATATATGCTTTCTCCGCTGAAAGTGGGGTGGACAGTTATTTTACCGGTGCTGGGCCCTATAGTCTCATGCCAGCCGCCCGGAGAGGAGTTGTAAGGCTGCTTTGTAATTATTTCATCACCTTGCATTAAAGCCCCGGAAACGTAGTACACGCCGGCTTTTGTTATTTCCACTTCAACATCGGCGCTGAGCTGATCTGTGAAGGTATCCCCGTCGGTGTTAATTTCCTTTTCAGAAAACGTACCGGTAAATTTAGCCCCATCTGCAGCTAAGGCTTTGTGAAGTTTACCTGCAAATGGAGAAGTCCGGTACTCGTATACATACTTTTCCCAATTGCCATTATCTTCTGTGAAGTAAGTGTCTGTTTTCCATAATAAAGGCCCGGGATTTGCCTCACTGCCCGTTAATATGGTATCATGTGCAGATTTTCTTATTGAGTAGTAGACATGGAAAAACTTCTCAAGAGCATATTTGCTGAAAACCGGATCGAAATACCAGATTCCCAGCTGGCCGAACGTATGAGAATAAAAAGCCCAGCGGTCCCATGTGGGGGTGAATGTATAATCGTTAGGGGCTGCATTGCCGTTTGCGCTTTCTTTACCGCCATAGGCGGTTAAACCCTTAATTGACAGAAAACCTATGCCGTAGTCCCCTTTATGTTCCACCAGATTTGCGCTTTGTACTCCAAGCGTCTTGAGGAGGTTTAACCAGATATTGGCAGTCGACCTGCAGTCGGCTTTGTTGGTCTGGTCTTCAACCAGCTTGGACCACAGGACGGGCTGGTTTGAATAATAATAATTCCATTTCTCACCTCCTTTATCGTGGATTCCTATCATCATCTCCCGCGCAAGGCTATGTTCGGGATCACTATTGAGAAGGGTTCCCTCGGTAAATGTAATTGCCTTATCCAGCCATATCTTTTTCTTAATTACATACGGGACGGGTTTCTTATAACTGATCCACAGGGGGATTGTGTATAGGTCTTTGCCAACAAGATTCTGCTGCTCCCCGTAGAACTTAAAATTAAGCTCCATGTCATATTTACCGATTTTCTGGGGAAGTTTGATCTTTAATTTTCCATCCTTGCCTGTAAATTCGGACTTGTCAGAAAGGGCTTCTGCTCCGTCGGAGGATATTTTATAATTGCAGACCGTTTTTGAGTTTGCCCCCATTTTGTCGTCCGGATATGCCTTCAGCTTTACATTTAGTTCGATGGTGGCCTGTGCACCGGCAGCAGCAAGGGGATCGTTCATCTGGCTTGCAAACAGGTTTCCCTTATCGTCACGCGAATTGGCCAGCAAGGGTTTAGGAACATCCCCGATATCAATTCCGCCAATGGCACTGATTTCCATTATTTTAACATCCCAGAGTATCGGCTCGTCTACAACATTACCATAAGTCCAGTACTGCTGGCATGGGTCTTCCGGGTTAGCCCCCCAGCCCAGATTTGCCCTCAGCCACGTAGGTCTTTTGGCTCCTTCAGGTATATCCACTTCCTTCATGGCCGTCATCCTGTGAGTGTTGAAGCCAATGCCGTAGGACTGGAGCGCCTCGTTCATAACCATTTCTGAGGGTTCCCATGCCTTGTTGCCGTCCCAGTCGATCCACACGTGTACATTTTCCGGATTCCTGTCGTAGGTATTGCAAGGTTCTCCGGCCTGGCAGTTATATGGATTTGTAATATAAATGTCAACGGTTATTGAAAGCATGCCGTTGGCTTTTTCAACCACGTTGACTTTCTCGATATATTCCCATGTCATGCTGCCTCCTTCGGAGGTGCAGTAGCCGGGAGCATTGTCTCTGACAGGAAATTTTACTTTAGGTATTTTTACTGCCTCTCGTCTGATGTATGCTTTTTCATCGGTTCTCTTCTGCGCTGAAATATCGGCATAAATCAGGAACATCAGGAAAATTAATAAAAGCTTCCAGGCATTATACAAAGTGGAGCTGCCGAGACTTGAAGGCTTATTCCCCCCAGGTGCGGGAGAATGGTTTGTTGTACCTGCTGAATTCATATCTTACCCCCTTTTTTTATAGTTAAAAAGCCGGTGTAAGAACAGGTTAAATATTTGGACTTAATAGAGCAGCTTTTATTATAAATAAAAGCCCTGCGGAGTACTTGAGTTGTAATTGCAGTAAATGTAATAAAACAGTGATCAAAAACAAGTTCATGAAAAATGGGATTTTCACACTTATTGTCTGTTTTTTTAGGAGGCATTTGATTAAACTGCATTGAAGGAATTACCCGGTAAACATCAGGTAAGAAATGAATCTGGCTGTGGATGTACATTATTATATGGAAGAAGCCTTTGCAGCAGGTATAGCATTCCATAACTGGACAGATGATAGGCCCTCATATGAAGTTACTGCAAGCCTTAAGGGTATAAACAGCTATATCCCCGGCAGCTTTTACTTAAGAGAGCTTCCTGTAATTTTGGAGCTCCTGAAAAAATTAAATGAATCGCCTGAGACTATTGTAATTGACGGGTACGTATGGCTAGGAAGGGAAAAAAAAGACGGCTTGGGAGGCCGTCTGTATAAAGCGCTGAATAAAAAGATACCCGTAATCGGCGTGGCCAAGTCGCCCTTTAAGGACACGCCGGAAAGTCTTAAACTCTTCCGCGGAAAAAGCTTCCGTCCGCTTTTTATCACCTCTGCCGGAATTGACTTGGAAGAAGCTAAAACTTATATATCGCATATGCACGGGCAAAACCGCATTCCAACACTGCTTAAAATGGCAGACCGGCTTAGCCGTGAATACAAGAGTTACTGAATATTCTTCCTTATGAATTTGTGCAGCTCTTCAACCGTATGAAATACATAATCGCTGTTTGATTCCATTACAACAGTTTTTGCATAGCTGTCCCACACAACAGAAGCAATCTTTACTCCGGCTCCGCGTGCGGCCTTAATGTCTGCCGGGGCGTCGCCAATTAGAAGAACCCTGTTTTTATTCAGGCTGTATTCTTTAACAAAATTCAGTATGCCTTCAGGATTGGGCTTATGTTTTTTTACGTCATCACCTGTTACAATCATGTCAAAACAGTCGTATATCTCAAGCGCCTTCAAAGTGATTGTTGAAGCCTTGCGCCCCTTGCCTGTAAAAACTCCGAGCGGTATGCCTGCATTTTTTATGTCAGTCAGAATATCCTTTATTCCCGGATAAATATCTGCCAGCTCAGCGTGCTTTTTATTATAGAAGTCGAAATAATCGTGATGTGCTTCATTATACTTTTCACCCGTGAGATCTCTTAAGATTTCATCTTCCGGCGGACCGAAAAGTGCAATCAGCTCTTCGGGCGTATAGGTTTTATTTAAATACTTCTTTGCTACGTGATTAAATGAAGCAAATATTAACTCGTTTGTTGATGTTAGGGTACCGTCTATATCGAACAAAATTCCATCGAAATTCTTCACTGCTGTCCTTCTTTAATACTGAAAACAAAAATCTTCCCGTCCATATTCGATGCCGCAAACCTGCCGCCGCCAAGCGGCATTACAGTGTGTGTTCTTGCCGTTCCGGTAAAGAATAGCGGCCTGTAATTATAGCTCTTATCGATCTGGTAAACAATGCCGTTTTTACAGCCGAAAATTACATCGCCGTTATATTCAACCGGTGTAATGGGAGTAGTATCCAGACCGTATTTCAGGTCAACTTCTTTCTGGAGCTTTCCTTTGGCTGCATTAATAAAATAAAACTTGTCCGTCATGCCTTTTACAAAAAGGGTCTGTTTGTTTGCACTTATCCCGATGGATTCCCATCCCGGGAAAGCATCACTTCTCCAGACTTTCTTTCCAAGCAGAAGATCTACTGCTGAGATAAATTTATCGGGAGTTGCCGTATAAACATTCTTTCCGTCTGTAACAGGTGTACATGCAGCAGGGGAGTAGTAAAAGTTTTTATTACCCGTCCACTTCCATATCATCAGACCCGAGCGTGCATCAATACAGTACAGGTAACTGTCCCAGCTTCCATAGATAAGCTTGTTTTCATAGAACATCGGGCGGGTTTCAATCATTCCCTGTGCGCTGGTATTTTCCCAAATCTGGTCCAAGGTGTTTACGTCGTAGCTTAAAAGCCTGCCTTTGGATGTTCCCACAATAAAAACGGTATCGGGTTTTGCTCCGCTCATAAGGCGCTTATCGCCGTTATACCCAATTGCCAGAATCTGTGATGTTACGGGTTCGCCAATACCGATGGTCTGCAGAACGGTCCCTTTTGTTGCATCGATTGTAATTAAATCACCCTGTATGGTTCCAATTGCAAGTATATTATCTGCAACAGCAGGGCGGGCGTAAATCGTTCCCCCAGTTTTCAGCTCCCACAATTTATCCCCGTTTTCTGAAAAACACGAAACTGTGCCGTCAACTGTAGTAGAGTAAATTTTATTTTTCCAGACCACGAGAGGACTAACCATTGTTGTGTGGAGATCCTTCTGCCATTTAACATCTGCATTATAACTAATAAACTGTGTGGAATCGACCGCAGGTATTGTAAGCTCCGTATGTTTGCTAATTCCGGTCCACTGGTGGGGTATGCTGTCGCGGTTGATCTCGAAGAAAACCAGTGAGTCCTGTGTGCTTTCAATTTCCGTATATCCCCAGGTTTTCTTCTTGTCTTCCAGGGTTGAGCGGCTCATTACGGCAGGGATGCCGTTAAAATCAAACACCTTATCTGCATGGCCGTGTCCCAGCATTACAAGCTTAATATTGTAGTTTCTCAAGCGGTTTGTAATTTCGAACCAGTTATCAACCTCCTCATTTAAGGGGTGATGGGCGCAGAAAATAATCTCCTGCTTTTTATCCAGCTTTGACAGTTCACCTTCAAGCCACTTAAGGTCCTCGATAGCAAAGTGGCCACCGCCTCCTCTCCATGGAATGCCGCTATTCATTCCAATGAATCTTATGCCGTTAAATTCGAAACTGAATCTGTCGCCGCCCCAGAGTTCAGTGAATTTAAGGAGTCCGTTATCACTCCATTTGGTGTCGTGATTTCCTGGAATTATGTAGTATTTCACTTTCAGCTGGTCCAGTATTCCCTTTGCCTCATCCAGTTCCGCCGACTGCCCCTTTTCGGCAATATCTCCAGAAGCTATAACAAACTGTATATCGCTGCGTTTATTTATATCATCCACCACCTGCCTTAAAAACTCATCTGCCTTCGGACTTCCTATATGGATGTCAGTTATCCAGCCGAATTTGAAGGGCTGCTGTGCAAAGCTAAGTACGCTTAATAAGAGGGTTAAAAGGATGGATATCTTAAATCTTTTCATTTTCTATCCGGATTATTCGTTTATTGTAAATTATTCTGTTATTATTACCTGAAGCAGAGATCTAACAGATAAAGTCATACCTTAAATTTACTAAATATTCTGTTTTAAATTTAAATTGATTTAATAATTAGTTGTAATTAAGCTGAAAAGAGGCTGCAAAACAGGGATATCTGCCTGCTTTTCTCTAATGAATAAACCGGACTTTAAGAACTTTTTCAGACTTGCAGTTGTATAAAGAGAGAGTCTGAATCTTATAAGGCTGACAAAGGGCACTTCAAGTGAACTTTTGAGCAAAAGTTATTCGTTGAAATTGCAGCCATGGATTGATATATTACTATTCTAAAATTTTGAGTAAAAATGGAACAAATTCGCAATTTTTGTATAATAGCACATATTGATCATGGCAAGTCGACTATAGCAGATTGTCTGCTGGAAAGAACCAAAACTGTATCCGAACGTGAGCTTAAGGCGCAGCTTCTGGATGATATGGATCTGGAAAGGGAAAGGGGAATTACAATTAAATCCCACGCTATCCAGATGAAATACCATGCAAAAGACGGCATTGAATATACCTTAAATTTAATTGATACTCCCGGACACGTAGATTTCTCCTATGAGGTTTCGCGTTCACTTGCAGCCTGCGAGGGTGCAATTCTTATTGTTGATGCTGCACAGGGAGTTGAGGCGCAGACCATAAGCAACCTCTATCTGGCAATTGAGGCAGGGCTTGAGATTATTCCCGTAATCAATAAAATTGACCTCCCCAGCGCAATGGTGGATACTGTAAAAGGACAGATTATAGACCTTATAGGCTGCGATGAAAGCAGCATCCTGCTTGCAAGTGCAAAGACAAGAGCAGGCATAGATGAAATTCTTGAAGATATTGTGAAGAAAGTGCCTGCACCTAAAGGGGACCCTGACGCACCACTGCAGGCTCTGATCTTTGATTCGGTATTTGACGCTTACCGCGGGGCTATTGCCTATATAAGAATATTTAACGGTACGCTTCACGAAAAAGACCAGATCAGGTTCTTTGCAAACGATAAAGTCTTTCTGGCTGAAGAGATCGGCATACTGGGCCTGAGGAAAATAAAAACCAAAGAGCTTTCAGCAGGTAACGTGGGATACCTTATTTCAGGCGTTAAGGATGTTCACGATACCAAGGTCGGCGATACGCTTACGGTTGCTAAGAACGGCGCTGAACATCCGCTGCCGGGCTATAAGGAAGTTAAACCGATGGTTTATAGCGGCCTATACCCTACAAATACCGAAGAGTATGAAGATCTTAGGGATGCACTTGAGAAATTCCGCCTTAACGATTCGGCTCTGGTTTTTACTCCTGAAACCTCGGCTGCATTGGGCTTCGGCTTCAGGTGCGGATTTTTGGGCATGCTGCATATGGAAATTGTGCAGGAAAGACTTGAACGGGAATTCAATCAGTCTATTATCACTACACTTCCTAACGTTGAGTATTATGTCTATAAGAAAGACGGGGAAAGGATAATAGTTGATAACCCTGCCGACATGCCCGACATGGGGGATGTTGAGCTGATTGAAGAACCTTACGTAAAGGCTCAGATTGTATGCCCCAGCGAGTATGTTGGTAACCTTATGAAACTTGCCACAGACAAGCGCGGCATTTATAAGAATACATCGTATATCGATCCCACGCGCGCTGACCTTCAGTATGAGTTCCCATTGTCTGAAATCATTTTTGATTTTTATGACAAGCTGAAATCGTTTTCGCGAGGCTATGCATCTTTTGATTATGAGTTTATCGGCTACCGTGAATCGGAACTTGTGAAACTGGATATTCTGCTTAACGGCGAACAGGTGGATGCACTTTCTATCATCGTTCACAAGAGCAGGTCCTTTGACTGGGGAAGAAAAGTCTGCGAAAAGCTGAAGGATCTGATACCGAGACAGATGTTTGAAATTGCAATACAGTCGGCTATAGGCAACAAGGTTATTTCCCGTTCCACGGTTAAGGCCCTTAGGAAAAACGTTCTTGCCAAGTGCTATGGCGGCGATATTACGCGTAAGAGAAAACTGCTTGAAAAACAGAAAGAAGGTAAAAAACGTATGAAGCAGGTGGGCAACGTCGAAATACCTCAGGAGGCGTTCCTGGCTGTTTTACAAATTGAAGATTAAGACGGAGGCTAATTGACTTTTAAGGAAAGTGCCAGAAGATTTTTGGGCATTAAAACAGAAGAAGAATTAAATCAGGTTAAAACACCTCAGGAAAAATTCAGGAATTTTGTTGAGACTCTTGTATTTGCCCTTATAGGTGCACTTCTAATCAAAACATTTTTTCTGGAATCTTCCAGAATACCTACCGGATCTATGGAAAATACAATCCTGGTGGGGGATTTCGTTTTGGTAAACAAGGTGATTTACGGTTCAACAACACCGCGGAATATTCCTTTTACCAATGTTTCACTCCCTCACTTCAGTTTCCCATCCTTAAGGGAGCCAAAGGCAAAGGATGTGGTCGTTTTCGACTGGCCCGGTTATACTAACGACCTGGAACCCAGCGAAATTATGAGCTATGTGAAAAGGCTTATCGGCATGCCGGGCGATACGGTAAAAATTGTTGACAAGGTTGTTTTTGTCAATGGGAAGGAATTCTGGAGACCCCCGAATATTCAGTACGTAAGTCCCCAGACCATACCGGCCGGAATAGCAAACCCGAGGATATTTCCCCCCGGAGCGCCGTGGAATGAGGATAACTACGGACCTCTTGTTGTTCCTAAGAAGGGCGATGTAATACACCTTACGCCGGCTAATCTCGAGCAGTGGAGGACGATAATAGACAGGGAGTTCGGAAGGCGTGTTGTTAAGCTTAGCGGCAGCCTGATAACAATTGACGGCAAGCCGGCTGATTCATATACACTTACAAAGAACTATTATTTCATGATGGGCGATAACAGGGATAACAGCCTCGACAGCCGCTTCTGGGGCTTCGTTGCCCGCGACAGAGTAATCGGGGAGGCTGCAATAGTCTACTGGTCATGGGATCCATCCATACCGTTTTCGGACCTATTCGACCTGCTGGGTTCTGTCAGGCTTAACCGTATTGCCAGAATAATTCATTAAAATTTAGCAGTACATTATGGCGGAAAATCCTTTTCCGCCAAAATATTTTTAGGAGATTTTACATTGTCCTTTTCCGATGACCTTGATAAATATGAGGAACCTGAAGCCGGAGAGGATTATAGCGAGGTTAAATCTCCTGCTGAAAAATTAAGAATGTTTTCGAAGGCTCTTCTTTATGCCATCCTGGCTGCCTTTATACTGAAGACATTCGTCCTTGAAGCTTTCCGCATACCTACGGGCTCTATGGAAAAGACCCTCCTTGTGGGCGACTTTCTGCTGGTCAACAAGTTCATCTATGGCGCATCAACACCAAAGCGAATTCCCTTTACTGATTTGGAACTTCCCCACGTTACACTTCCGGCTTTTAGAGATCCGGCGAGAAAGGATGTGGTTGTATTTGAATATCCCGGCGACAGGGATCAGGTTAGACCCTCCGAAAGAGTTAACTATATCAAACGCTGTATAGGCATTCCGGGTGATACAATCAGAATCTTAAATAAGGTGGTTTTCGTCAACGGTAAGGAATTCTACAGGCCTCCGGGCATTCAGTATGTCAGCTCGCATACAAAACCTGCAGACGAAGCTGAATACAGGATTTTCCCTAAAGGCGCTTTCTGGAATGAGGATAACTACGGACCCATTGTAGTCCCCAGGAAAGGCGAGGTAGTTCAGCTTGATTATAATAATATTGAATTCTGGCGTACCATAATTAACAGAGAGCTCGATTCGGAAGCTGTAAGGGTAGAGGGCAGAAATATATTTATACTCGACAAGCCTGCCCATGCCTATATGGTGAAAAAAAATTATTACTTTATGATGGGCGACAACCGCGACGACAGCGCCGACAGCCGCTTCTGGGGATTTGTGCCGAGAGATAAAATTATAGGCAAGGCTTTTATGGTTTATTGGTCGTGGGACCCTGCACAGACAAACATTCTTGATATTCTGGCGTCTGTAAAATGGAACAGGGTGGCACGCCTGATCCGTTAAAAGGCGGCGGACTCTGTACGACTCCAGATTTCAATTGATGTTTTAACCTTTAAAGACTAACTTTTATAATGCCGGAATACCCGGCCTTAATTGTTTTATTTTTTTAAGAAGGGTAGTATGCTAAGAAAATTACTTTTAATTTTTGCCTTCTTTCTCCTTTCAGGCTTGTCCTTTGCTCAGGCAAAATACCTGATCTTCTTTAAGGATAAAGGTGTGGGACCTTCACAGTCTTTATCCAAAACTTCCTCATTATACAAAAAAGCAGAGAGCATGCTTTCGGAAAGAGCCGTTGAAAGACGCAAAAAAGTTATGGGTGAGGATTCTTACATAACTTATGAGGATCTTCCCGTAAAAGATGAATATATCCGTTCATTGGAGAGCCAGGGAATAAAAATTAACAACGTCCTTAAATGGTTTAATGCAGTAAGCGCATTTCTCAGCGATGATGATCTTAATAAGGTTTTAAGCCTGCCTTTTGTGGAAAAGCTTGAAAAAGTAAAAGTGCTTTATCAACCGGTCAGGGATCCTAAACCTGAGACGGACATTATGCCAGATGGCCCATTGGGCCTGGGAAAAACCAATATTTTACTGGAACCCGATTACGGCAACTCTTTCAGGCAGCTTAACCTTTCAGATGTGCCGCAGGTGCACAGGAAGGGAATTTCCGGGCAGGGAGTTATTATAGGCATTCTTGATTCAGGATTTGACTGGAAAGAACACGAGGCTCTGATGAATAAGACCGTCCTGGGAGAGCACGACTTTGTATTCAATGATAATGTCACTGCAAACCAGCAGGGAGATGCAATCGACCAGGATGAGCACGGAACTGCTGTTTTTTCCATCGTTGGCGGCTATGCGCCAGGTAAACTTATCGGCCCTTCATTCAGTGCAAAGTTCATACTTGCAAAGACTGAAGACGTAAGAAGCGAAAAACACGTTGAAGAGGATAACTATGCGGCTGCACTGGAATGGATGGAAGGCCTGGGTGTTGATATAACAAGCAGCTCCCTGGGCTACAACATTTTTGATGCTCCTGAGGCTTCCTATACTTATGCAGACATGAACGGAAAAACTGCACTGGTAACAAGAGCTGCTGAAATGGCCTTCCAGCGCGGGGTGCTTACTATGACAGCCGCAGGTAATGAAGGCAATAATTCCTGGCACTATATTATAGCCCCTGCAGACGGCTTTAATACCATAGCAGTCGGGGCTGTATCCCAGTTTAATGTTGTTGCCGGCTTCAGCTCCAGGGGACCGACAGCTGACGGCCGTATTAAGCCTGATATTGTAGCCCAGGGATCGAGTGTTTACAAGGCCATAGCTCATACGAATAGCAGCTATTCATATGGCAGCGGCACCTCTTTTGCTACTCCTATTTCATCAGGCTGTGCAGGCCTCCTTTTATCGGTCTATCCATACCTGACAAACATTGAATTAAGAAGAATATTGCTCCTTACATCAGATAACGCAAGTACTCCTGATTCTTCAAGAGGCTACGGACTTGTGTCCGCCCTAAAGGCAATAGAATATCCGAACATTGAAAAAACCAATTCGGGGCTTGTTCTCCATAAGGCTTTTTTAGACTCCAGCGGCGTTAAGCCCGAGAGCGTTAAAATGTTTTATTCTTTGAACGACTCAAACTACACGGCGCTTCCGGTTAACAATCAGAATTCAACCACATTTTATACGGTAAACCTGCCGGTTACTGAGGTAAGTAAACTCAGCGTCTATTTCACTTATACCGACAGTACCGGGCGCAATGTACGTGCTCCTGAAAAAGGCGCCTTTAATCTTAATATGGATACTCTGGGTTCGGTTACAGACGGTGTCCCACATGAATTTGTCCTGTCGCAGAACTACCCCAATCCTTTTAACAGGAGTACTAAAATAGATTTCAGTGCCACGGCAAATGAGAATGCACAGCTGATGATATATAATATACTGGGGCAGAAGGTTTATACATTTAACATCATAACCAGAAATGGTTCAAACTCTGTTATATGGAACGGAATCAATGAGAATGGATCTCCGTGTGCAAGCGGAATTTATCTTTATGGTTTGAAACTTGGCGGAAGTTTTTATACAAAGAAAATGATCCTCTTAAAATAAAAGCTTGCAATTAAACGGGAATTTTGTTTTTCTAACTATTATGAATTTAATTGGGGACCGTAATGGAACATATCATTTGGCCTGAACAGCAGGCATATCTTGAATCCATTAGAAAGGAAGAAGACCATCTCATTCTTGAAATGGAGCAATACGCAAAAGAGCACAGGGTGCCTATACTCGACTGGAAATCCGTGGAGTTAATGGAAAATCTGATCCTCATGAATCGCCCCAGAAGAGTGCTGGAGATTGGAACTGCAATTGCCTATTCCTCCATTCATATCGCCCGGTGCCTGAGGAAAAAAGGCAGACTGGTTACGATTGAATTCAGCGAAGATAACCTTAAATTGGCAGAAGAGAATATCAGGAACTCAGGCTATAAAGACAAAATAAAGCTTGTTAAGGGCAATGCCCTGGATGTAATGCCCAAAATGAAAAAGAAATTTGATTTTATTTTTCTCGATGCCGATAAGGAAGACTATAAGGCACTGTTTGACTTGTCTATGGCGCTTCTTAAAAAAGGAGGAGTAATTTTTGTGGATAACCTCCTCTGGCACGGATATACCGCGGCTAAACAGGTTCCTAAGAAATTTCAAGCCTCAACCGAACACATCAGAAAGTTCAACCAGGAATTTTTAGCCAACCCTGACCTGAATGCATCTATTCTTCCGGTAGGTGATGGAATAGGGCTTGGCGTAAAAAAAGATAAAGGAATTTATGCAGCAGAAGACAGCTGAAAACATTATTGAAGAAGTTGAAACCCTTTCAAACAATAAATTAAAAATGAAAGATGACCTGCTGAGAATTATTGCTCTCAGCATTAACGGCGGCAGCGTTTCAGTTCTTGAGGATACCGCCTTTAAGGCCAAATACCTTCAGGGGCTCTTTGGTATTATTCAGCGCGGTGAAAGCTCTATTGATGAAGAGGTATTCAAACGCTATATGGCTGAATATCTTGAAAATATTGAAGGGATAAAGAAAAATCTGGGCAGTATAATTGAAAGTGCGGGAAGCTTTTACAGGAATATATTTACGGAGAAATTCTTTTCCATGACGCAGGAAAGCATTTCAAACCTTAACAGGCTGATATATGACCTCGGATGGTATAAAATATATATGAATGATCAGAAAACCAGGATCCGCTGAAGCATCAGGCAAAAAATATTTGCATTATTGAGTAATTATTCATTATTTTTAAGCTAAAATGAGCCCTTGCATGTTCTCCGGTTTTTGATCTGGATTGTTCTGTTCATTATGACGACTCTATTTTTATTTGAATAAATTGAGGTTGTTATGCAGGAACCTGTA
>JBLNAZ010000052.1:0-9647 GCA_050259615.1 Syntrophomonadaceae bacterium
TTTGAGAATTTCAGGATTTTCTTTTATTTGTTCTTTACCGCAAGAGAAACTGGAAGTCACATGGGAGTGGTAGAGTTTGCGAATTCCTGAATTTTTAATATTACTTCTTTTTCTGGGGCTCTGGTGTTTGACTTTTGAGGTTTCCTGCCTGCCTGCAGGCATCTCAGCGGATTTGGCCTCAGGACTACTGGTCTGATGTTCAGTGCTAAGGGAGGCTAACTCATCCTGCGTTAACCTCAGGCAGGTCCACTCGTTGTAATTACTGTTGACGACAAGGCACATGGCTTTAGGGAAGCGGGGGTCTTTGGTTTTCTTTACCATTTTGAATTGGAGCAGTTGGTCAAGACAGTTCTTGACTTTATATCTTTCCGTATACATGTATCTAGACATGGAAGCAAAGGAGACCTCGCGGTGGGTCGTCTGGTAAGTGCCGGAAAGTCTGATCAATGTGAGAAGCAGCATCTTGCAGTCTTCAGGGCATCTGGCTTTAAGCAAGGCTTCAAGGAGATGATCAGGTACAGGTGTGGTTTCGGGTTCTATGGCAAGGCTCCCCGTTTTTATAGAAATATTGCAAATTTTGAGGGGAATGTAAACTTCCAATTTTGTGCAGTCAATTAAAAGGTGAGAACATGGGGAGAATTTTGAATTATGAATTATGAATTTTGAATTAATGGGTCGAAGGAACATGTCGCGGCTGCCGCGGCTCCTAATGTTTTTGTTATTTTATCCCGGGGTTCAGTCATCCGCCCGAGGCGGATTCCCTCACCCTGGGCTATCGCCACGATGCCGCTGACCGCGGCATCTGAACGCAACTATTTAATATTATTTCCTTAAGCTGACGCGTAAAAAAGCATGAGGCGGGCTCCATCACCCAAGACTATCAATCCTCCGCGGAGGACCGCGGCTTAAAATCAAAGGAGATGAGTTAAATTGAGCTCAATTTCATCCTGTCGGTTACGTCAAGGAGAGTTAGTGTCATAGCCGTTACGTTACCGCCTTCATCTGTAATTGGTATCAGGTTAAAGTCCCAGTAATGAATGTTGTTATCCTGTTCCTGCGGAAATGAAAGGGGCTTGCCGTAGTAGGAGCTGCTTTCTGCTTTTTCAAGCGCCTGTTCAAATATTGTTCTGTTCGAAGGCTCGGGGAAAATTGTGAAGAAGTTTCTGCCTGCAAAATCTCCTGGCTTACCGCCAGACATTCTGGCAAAGGCAGGGTTTACTTCCAGTATATTAAACTGCGCATCCATTTTGATATATAACATATTAATATGTTCTATTATGCTGTTAAGGAGCTGTATCGCCTCGCTGTGTTTTCTTTCGGAGTACTTGCGTTCTGTTATATCCTCTGTAACAATTATAAAATACTTTGCCTCCCCGTTCTGATCGCAGAACAAGGAAGCCGTCAGCGAAACCCAGAGCACTGAACCGTCTTTCCTTAGAAATCTTTTCTCCAGAGTGTAGGATTTAATTTCGCCTGAAAGAATCTTGTTTTTTAGCTCGCGGTCGGTTTGAATATCTGCCGGATATGTAACGTCATCCACCGATAACAGGAGAAGCTCATAGACCGAATAACCCATCATGCTGCAGAACTTCTGATTGACCCTGATCCATTTGCCGCTTAAGTCAACATGAGCAATACCGACAGCAGCCAGTTCAAAAGTTGCCCTGAAGCGGTCTTCACTTTCATTCAGCTTTTCTTCACTTTTCTTGCGCTCAATTGCATAGCGGAGCGACCTTACCAGCAGCACGCCGTCGATCTGGAGTTTTATAAGATAGTCCTGCGCACCAATCTGCATGGCCTTCAGTCCGATCTCCTCACCTTCATTATATGTCATGATTATTATAGGCACGCTGCCTGCTCTGGCGTGGACTTTTCTGAGCGTGTCGAGCCCCGTGCTGTCGGGCAGAGTAAGGTCCAGCAGTATGGCGTCAAACCGGCACTTCGCCAGGCGCTCAAGTCCTGTGGAAAGCCTGAATGCATGATCTATCTGGATTTTTGCTCCGGCCACGTCGCTGATCATTTCACTAATAAGCCTGGCATCGCCGAGGTTGTCTTCGATGAGAAGAACTTTTAATTTCTCTGTTTCCATTTTCACCCCTCCTTTACACCTGTAGCAGCAATACTTTAATAAGATAATAAAACTCCTATTTTATGCAACTTTTTTTCTGCGCGGTTTCTGCGGTCATTTTTGGGTGCATGGATGTGGTTTACCCCATAAAATTTGTCTTTGATTTATCCGTCAATTATTTTTATTATTGTGTCACTTGATTTACGAGTCACAATAAAACCAGACTAATTACCGCTAAACTGCCATTCAAAAAGACAATTTACAGGTAAGCGAAAATATATAAAGTTAATAAAGTGAGGAATTAATGGATTTGAAAGAAGTACCGGGAAGCGTTCAGGAGACCGTTGAAGAACTATCGTCCAGGTTCAATTACGATTATAAGGAAGTTGCCATAATACTGGCGGCCGGACACGGAAAAAGAATCAAGTCGCATACATCAAAAATGCTTCATGAAATCTGGGGCGTTCCAACAGTTGAAAGGGTTTACAACGCCTGCCGTAAAGCATTAAACGGGCTGAATATACTTCTGGTTGTAGGCATTAAGGCCAAAGATGTAATGCGGGTTATCGGAAAAAGGGAAAGCACACTCTTTGCTTTTCAGGAACAGCAGAACGGCACGGGCCATGCCGTACAGGTAGCGCTCGAAAAAATTGTTCCTGAAAAATATGAAGGCACTGTTTACGTTTTGCCTGGTGATATGGGACTTATAGATCCGGAAACAATTGCAATGTTCAGGGATGAATTCAGGCACTCAGAAAGCGATATGATGGTACTGACCGGCATTTATGAAGGCGACCCCAGGTTAAACAGCTACGGAAGAATTGTCCGCGTTAAGAAAGCCGATGCCGACGGCAATCCTTCGGGTGAGGACTACGGAAGGGTAATTGAAATTATTGAACACAAGGACATACTTCACCTCGAGGAAAATAAGCCTTATGAACTTTTCTATAACAACAAAAAATACTGTTATTCCAAAGAAGAACTGATAAACAATAACGAGTTCAATTCAGGCGTGTATGCTTTTGACTATAAGAAACTTATTACGCTTGTTTCCAAACTTAGCAGCAATAACGTCCAGAAAGAAATTTATATTACGGACCTGATCGATCTTTTCAACAAAAGCGGCTATTCCGTCAACGCTGTAAGCCCTAAACAGCAGTATGTTCTCATGGGCTTTAACAACAAATCGGTTTTAAGGGAAATGGAAGCCGTGGCCCGTGAAAACGCATACGAAAAGCTGAAGGACGTAATTGAAATTGCAGATCCTGACGATTTCTTTATTGATGAAAGCGTAATTGATGATATTCTGGAAATGGACAGCAAGGGTATTCCGCTGGATATTAAAATCGGGAAAGGGGTTTATATTGGAAAAGGCGTAAAGCTGAACTACAACCTGACACTGAAGAAAAACACTTTTGTTAACTGCAACGTAACATTCGGCAAAAATGTAACCGTATGGGAAAATGTCCACATGTCGTGCTTCCCGCACCAGACGTTCATAGTAGGCGATAATGTTGAAATTCTCTGGGGCGACATCATTAAGGGAAACATTATAATAGGCGACAACTCCGTTATCGAGTCGAGCGTTAACATGACGGGCAGCGACGAGCACCCGCTGGTAATCGGAAAAAATGTTCTTATCAAAGGAACGAGCTATATATTCGGCTCAATAATAGAAGATGACGTTTTTATAGAGCACAGCGTACTCATTAGAAAGAAAGTGGAGAAATTATACAAGAAGGACGGCAGCATCCAGAAAGTTAGATTCTACCTGCCTATGCCTGAAGGAGCAGATACTATAGAAGACCTGTAGTTAAAGTTAGTAAATTCCGGAAAATAAAAAAGCAATGTAAACAGCACATACATTGCTTTTTTAATTTCTACTAAAAAAGAAAGCTTATTCTGCGGTCGGAGCAGCAGGTGCAGCATTCAATGTATTGAAATGCCTCGTTAAAGCAGATTTCCTTCTGGCAGCGGTATTTTTGTGCAATCTGCCTTTGCAGACATTCTTATCAATAAGAGCAATTGCTTCTTTGTAACTTGTGCCTATTTCGGTTGCAACCTCACTGGTTAAAACTTTCTTAACTAAAGTTTTAATATTTGAAATAGCAGCTTTATTTTCAACTCTTCTTTTTTCGCTGACCTTAATTCTTTTTTTCGCTGACTTATGATGAGCCATCTCTTACCTTAAATTTTTTATTTTGAAAATTAAATATATACATTTACTGATTTTATGTCAACTTTATACCATTTTTTTTGCTGACTTTTCTTTTTCAGGGAATTTACCCCCTTTTCAGTCCTGTCCCTTTATTTTTTTCAGGTCCTGAAGTATCTCCGGCAGTATTTCTCCTGCTTTTCCTGTCAGGACATAGTTTGCAAGGGGTGAAATCTCTGTTTCCTCCAGGTTCACCTCAACGAGGTAGGCACCCAGCCTTTTGGCCAAAAGAGGTATTCTGGCTGCAGGATAGACTATAGAGGAAGTTCCAACCGAGAATATTATATCGCATTTTTCGGCAGCTTCCTCGGAAAGTGAGAAATCCTCCTCCGGCAGCATCTCCCCGAACCACACAATATCGGGTCTTATAAGTCCGCCGCAGTTCTCGCACCTTGGGACTTTATCGTCAGGGGCAAATTCGGGTGAATTATAGGGAGTTTTGCACTGAATGCAGTAATTTCTTTCAATATTACCGTGGAGCTCATAAACCGTACGGCTACCCGCCCTGCGGTGCAGGTTATCCACATTCTGTGTAACAACGGTTACATTTTTGAAATAGTCCTGCATTTCGGCAATGGCCAGGTGGGCCGGGTTCGGTTTAGACTTATCAATAATATGCCTGCGGTACTGGTACCATTCCCATACGCGGTCAGGATTTTTCAAAAAAGCATCAAAACTGGCCAGTTCCTCAGGTTTCAGCTTATTCCAGATCCCGTCAGTTCCGCGGAAAGTAGAGATGCCGCTTTCAGCAGAGATGCCGGCCCCGGTAAAAAAGACCACATTTTCGGCCTCTTTTAGCACCTCAACAAAATCCCTCCTTAAAGTTCTCACATCCGGCCTCCCTTTATCACATGCAGCGCAGTTTTGTATTTTATTCGTTCTTTATTTTTTCCATCAATGTCTTTGATTCGGCAAGGTACTTTTCATCATCCTGGTTTGCCTTAGGCGAATTCTGAAGTTTCATCAGGCTTTCGCGTGCTTTAACATATTCGTCATTTTCAATATAAGCTTTTGCCAGTTCAAGATAAAACATCCTGAAATTGGGATATATATCCACGGCTTTTTTCAGTTCCTTTTCCGAAACGTCCATATCTCCCCAGCCAAGTCCCAGCGGGAGCCTGACGAGATAAGGTTTTTCGCAGACTTTCAGGTGTGTACGGCCAAGCACATAGTGGGAAACAGCCTGCACATAGTTTCCGCCGTTACCGAGGCTAATAGCTTTTTCAGCGTCGGCTTTTACTCTATTAACCAGCCCGATTACAGAAAACACCCCTTTGAAAAGGGCTATTTTTCCGTTTGCGATTGCTCTTCTAATATAAGTAACCGATTTATCGGGGGCAAGTTTGACCGCTTTTTCTGCATAATCGAGAGCCTGCTGATATTTTGCCTGCTGTTCGCTGCCGGAGGAATGATCGGCCAGGTCGACGTACGTGCGGCTCAGGCGCCAGCAGACCTCCCAGTTATTGGCTGAAAGTTTTTCGGCCTGAAGAAAAGTCTCCAGGGCCTTCTGGTTATTAAACTGTTCCTCGGCATATTTATCGCCGGTTTTCAGAAGATCCTGCAGGTTTTGAGCACTCAGCTGCTGTGAAAGAGCTGCTAAAATAAACATCACCAGGAAAGTAATTGTTCTTTTCATGTGAGATTTCCTTTAATCCAATACTGGTTCATTTGATATGTTTTCTAGATTTTGAAGTCCCGGGGTTTCAGGATAAGCTTCCTCAGAATTTTCTTTTTCGAGCCCGGATTTTTCAAGATTTTCCTTTTCAAAGTCTTCAGGTATATAAAGCGAGGAGGCTATAAGGGGCAGGTATTTTGTCCACCTGTTTGTCCCGTTTGCCTCTGCCAGAATAGCAGATTTATAAGCGTTGGTCTTTGCGCTAAGCTCGTCAGCCTGGTAAAGTATAATGGACTCCAGAGTTTTAGGAGTTACAGGAGAAGCAAACTCAAGTTTTCCCTGATGGCTTAGAATAAGGTGAATGAGCTGGCATTTCAGGTTTTCGGGGAAACCGGGCACGAGGCCGGCCTTTTCAGAAACTGCCATTGCAGCAATTACGATGTGCCCCAAAAGTTTACCCTTTTCGGAGTAGTCGAATCCCTGCTCAAAAGTAAGCTCCTCAATTTTCCCGAAATCGTGCAGAATTGCGCCGCATACAAGCAGGTCGCGGTCAGCCTCAGTGTGTATGTCGCACATGAGATCGCATATACGCACTATTTCAAGCGTATGTTCCAAAAGTCCGTGGAGATATGAATGGTGCCAGGATTTTCCAGCCGGGACCTTAATAAATTTTGTGTAGGCCTCGCCGCATAAAATTATGCGCATGAGCTCTTTGAGGCACTGCGTTTCAATTCTGTTTATCCTATCCTGAAGTTCCTCTTCCATCCGGGAGAGTTCTCTTCTGGATTTTGGAAGAAAGTCCTCAGTAACCACGCCGTCGGAGGCAAGGGCCTCTCTGATCTTAGTCACCTTAATATTAAACTGTCCTTTGTACTCCTCAACCGTTCCAGCAATTTTTATGAGGCAGCCGGGTGTAAGATATCTGAGGTGTTCCTCGTAGCTGCTCCACATAAATGCAACGAGTGAAGAATACTGGTCGCCCACTTCCAGGAAAAGGTACTGCTTCTGTCCGTTTTGGCTTGTTTTCAGTTCGCATTTTTTAAGCAGTAAAAAGTGGAGGACATTTTCTCCTTTTACAAGTTTCGATAAAGCTTTCTGGTTCAGCATAAATATTAAGGCAGTGGAAAATTAATATGAATAATTATTTCAGCACAAGATAATAAAATTTTAATAATAGTTCTGAAAAAATGCCCTTTAAAAATACTTTTCTTTCAGGTTTTCCGGAAGCTCCGGAGGCCAATAACTTAATTTTGTGCTTTCATTTTATCCTGAGAAATGTATGTTTTAATAATACGGCACACTGCAGGCATCAATAATAATAACCAGTAAGAGGTTGCATGAGAATCCTTCTTGTTTATCCCCAGTACCCTGAGACTTTCTGGAGTTTTAAGTATGCTCTGAAGTTCGTCAGAAAAAAAGCTTCTTTTCCGCCATTGGGACTTCTGACAATTGCCTCAATGCTCCCCAGGGAATGGGAGCTGAAGCTTACCGATATGAATATTGAACCGCTTGAAGACAAAGATATCCGCTGGGCCGACTATGTGTTTATAAGCGCAATGTCTATACAGACCGATTCAGCAAATTCGATAATAGAAAGGTGCAACAGCCTGAAAACTCCGGTTGTTGGGGGGGGACCACTTTTTACAAGCAGCTACGAATCATTCCCCAACGTCGATTACTTTGTACTAAATGAGGCAGAAATAACACTTCCCCGGTTTTTGAGCGATCTGGGAAAAGGCCGGCTGGAAAGAATTTATACAACTGAAGATTGGGCCGACATAACAACCACCCCTCTTCCCTTATGGAAACTGGTCAAAATGGGAAAGTACACATCCATGAACCTGCAATATTCCAGGGGCTGCCCGTTCGACTGTGAGTTCTGCGACATTACGGTTCTTTACGGAAGGCGCCCCAGGACAAAGACCAAAGAGCAGGTTATTGCCGAACTGAATAATTTATACGACCAGGGCTGGAGGGGACCGGTATTTTTTGTGGATGATAATTTCATAGGCAACAAGCAGAAATTAAAAAAAGAAATACTTCCTGCCATTTACGACTGGCTTGAAGAGCACCAGCATCCTTTCTGGTTTTCGACAGAGGCTTCAATTAATCTTGCCGATGATGACGAGCTGATGAGATGGATGGTTTTAACGGGTTTTGAAGCCGTATTTATAGGCATTGAAACTCCCAATGAAGAAAGCCTTCTTGAGGCAAAAAAAAATCAGAACAGAAACCGTGATCTTATTTCAAGCATAAAGAAAATACAGAAATCAGGCCTGGAGGTTCAGGCAGGTTTTATTTTAGGCTTCGACCACGATCCGCCGGCAATATTCGACAGGCTCACGTCATTTATACAGGAAAGCGGAATTGCAACGGCAATGGTAGGGCTGCTTAACGCGCCCAAGGGAACGAAGCTTTACAACCGTATGGTAAAAGAAGGCAGGCTTCTGGGGGCCTTTTCGGGGACCAATGCATTCACAATAAATTTCATCCCGAGCATGAATTCCGAGACCCTTATGGCGGGTTACAAAAAAGTACTGGATACAATTTATTCGCCGAAGCATTATTACGCAAGAGTGCTGAATTTTCTGAAGGAGTTTCAGCCCCAGCAGAAGCACATTTTCCATTTCAGATATTCTTATTTTCATGCCCTGGTAAAATCGATACTTGTTTTGGGGGTACTGGGTAAAGAAAGGTTTTACTACTGGAAGCTTTTCTTCTGGTCGCTTTTCACGCGTCCGAAGCTGTTTTCCCTGGCAATTCTTTTATCAATTTACGGATTTCATTTCAGGAAGGTTTCAACGAGCACATAGCTTCATTTGCTTTGCATGAAAAGCAGTGTTCTCAGTTGTTGCGATTGAATTTCAGGGATGTCAGGAACCATTTCCTGACATCCCTCATCCTCAGTGGAGGGCGGATTGCCCCATTAGTGAAAGCCGATCATGTAGAATTACGCAGATATTAAGCCCCGAAGGGGTCCTCCTGAGGATTTAGGCGTCAACCTAAGAATTATGAAATAAGGTCAAGGCAATGTGAGCATTTTGAATTACGCAGAGAAATAGAAACCGCGTTTTAGCGGTTTCATGTTTGTAGCCCAGGGTTTCAAATCCCCGTAGGGTTTGCGCGTCAACTTAACTTCATAATGTTGAATGGTTATCATCAGATGCCGCGGTCAGCGGCATCATGTTGATAGCCTGGGGTGACAAATCCTCCGCAGGAGGATGCCGGAACCCCAGGTATAAATAACAAAAACATAAGGCGCCGCGGCAGCCGCGCCATATTCCAATTTCGTGACGGTAACATTAATGAAATAAAATCATCATTTATGATGAATTGGGATTTTATAATGGATTCACCGCATTCCAAAAACATGGCGCGGCTGACCGCGGCGCCGGGGGTTTTGGGGGATTCCCGTGTTCCCGGCGCCTGCGGCACCGGGCTATCAACACTAGGCCGCTGACCGCGGCTTGAAAAAGAAATTTTAATTAGGTTGACGCGCAAACCCGGAGGGGATGCAGAAACCCTGGGTAAAATAAAAAAAAGAAATCCAAAACCGCGTAGCGGTTTCATGTTTGTAGCCCAGGGTTTCAAACCCCGATACGGGGTGCAGAAACCCTGGGATAATGATCCCCCACACAAAAAAACCGCGTAGCGGTTTCATGTTTGTAGGTATTGTAAAAATATTTCCCAATGTTCAATCTTTGAATATATTCTGGTGCGGTGTAACAGATATAAAACCGCTGAACGCG
>JBLNAZ010000053.1:0-17899 GCA_050259615.1 Syntrophomonadaceae bacterium
ATTTCATTCAGGCACTCGGTAGAGCCGGAAAGCCTGGAGCTGACAGTTGATGAAAAACTGATTGAACAGGTTTTACTTAATTTAATATTAAACTCAATTGAAGCCTTAAAAGAAAAAGAAGAACCTGAAATTGAGCTTAATGCCGTAATGGGTGAAGGTGGACAGATATTAATTCACGTAAAGGATAACGGGAGCGGAATCCTGGAAGACGTGCAGGATAAAATATTTATCCCCTTTTTTACAACAAAAGAAAGCGGCTCCGGAATTGGTTTAAGTCTTGCGCGCCAGATAATGCGCCAGCACAACGGCACAATACGCGTTTATTCAAAACCCGATGAACATACCGTGTTTACACTGGTATTCAATTCCTGATGAGGAAATGGAATCTTTCTTACTTTTTACTTTTTACTTTTTACTTTTTACTTTTTAATTGTTTCCCCCTTCCCGTGGGTATATTTGATGATGTTCACCTTTTCTTCCGTCATCAGAGCGCCGCAGGCGGCGTCTTCAACAATCTTGCATGCCGTCTGAATGAACTCATCAATCTTCTCCTGCGTATCTACAAATTCCAGCACGAGCGGCAGGTCCTCTGAAAGCCTCAGGATCTTTGCCGTGTGAATGCGGCTTGCGGCACCGAAGCCCGCTATGCCGCGCGTCACAGTGCAGCCCGATATTCCGGTTTCACGCGCTTTCATCATCAAGGCCTCGTAAAGCATTACATTGCCTGCCTTGTCGGATTCTCCGCAGAAAATCCTCAGCAGTTTGGCTTCGCCTGAAAGTTTCATGTTTCGCTGCGCTCCCAATTAAAAATTATAAATCAAAAATTAAAAAGTAAGAACAGGGCCCGAAGTCCGACGTTAAAAAGATGATATATTTATAAAAACTTGCCTATTGCTGCACCAAGCCAGGTGGAAGTCAGGCATACAACTGTTGTAACTATTACATTGCCGAATCCGTAAAGAAAATTCCCTTCCTGCAGAAGCGCGATTGTCTCATAACTGAAGGTGGAATATGTGGTAAGTCCGCCTAAGAAACCTATTGTAAGCAATAGCCTCAATGCCGGAGTAATCATAAACCTTTCTTCAAAAAATGTCATGAGAAATCCGATAAGAAGGCACCCTATAACGTTTACTGCAAGTGTGCCGTATGGAAAGTTAGCCCCGGTGAGGCGGTAAATAAATCCTGAAAGCCAGTACCTTGTAACAGCACCTATACCGCCGCCAAGGAAGACTATTAAAGCGTATTTCAAGTAAAACTCCATTAAACAGGTTATGTTAAAATTAACAATGGAAAGTGAAAAAGTAAAATAATAAAAAGAAGCTTAAAATATTGATTCTGCTCACGGCCATAGCGCCCCGGTCGCTGAACCACGGGCTGGCGGAACCTCGATTTATTACACCTAAGTAGGCTAAACTACTACAAAACAAATAGTATATGTCCTGCATAAAATTCAGATTCTATCCTATATTTTTCCTACATCCTATATGTTATGTTATAGTTGCGAATCAAACAGTGGTTGTGTAAAAGGGCAAATAAGAAACCAATGATTTGTAACATAAAATATTTAATAATTTAAGCGAGGGATGTCTAAATGAACGACGTGGAAAAGAAAAAACTGGGAATGTACGAATCTGTTTTAACTCTCCTGGCAGAAAATAAGGATATTACCACAACCGTAAGATCCTTTAATTCAACTATTACTAAACTCCGCAGAGCCATGGATGAGATCAGACGTACCGAAAAAGCTTTGTCATCGGAAATTCTCGATAAGACAATTCTCAATGCCAGGGCCAAAGATAACCTCATAACTGCACTTGTTCCCGTTATCTCTGCTCTGTTTAACTACGCCAGACAAACAAGCAATATCGAACTCCGTGAGAAAACACGTTTTACTCAAAGTCATTTGGTACGCATGCTGGAAAGTGAACTGATTAATAAAGCCGAAGGTGCATACCTGCTGGCCGAAAAGTACATGTCTATGGCAAGAATACCCGGCCTTAATAACAAAACCCTCGCCGACCTTTCTGCAAATACGGGGATATTCAGAAATACACTCGCCAACAAGGTATCCAGCCTTATCGACAGTACTACTGTAATTTTCATGAACGACCTGTTTAATAATGCCGATAATATTTTGGCTCAGATGGATAAGTTTGTCGAACAGCTGCCGGATGAGTATGAGGAGTTTTATGATGAGTACATTTATGCCCGCGACCTTGAAAATCAGGATCAGGTTAAGGCAATGATGGAACTTGAAGAGGAAGACGAGGAAGAATAATTTTTCACAATATAGACCAAAATAACATACGATCCTCCATAGAGGCGGACCAAAGGGCCGGTCCGCCTCTATGTCTGAGGCATTTTTTTTAATTCAAATTCGGTATTAAACAGTTAAATAGTAAAACCAGCCGGCATCATACTTCAGCTGCATTACCTGAATATTAAGAGATTTACTGATCAAAGGTTTTTAATCAGGTTCGTATTCTTCTATCTTCTTTGGTATGGTAAAATAAAATATTGAACCCTCGTTGGGCCTGGAATCCACCCAGATCCTCCCCTGGTGGCGTTCAACAATCCTTTTACAGATTGAAAGACCTATACCTGTGCCAGGATATTTATCCCTTTCGTGCAGTCGCTGGAATATTACAAATATCTTGGAGCTGAAAACAGAATCCATGCCAATGCCGTTGTCTTTAACTGAAAACAGCCAGTCCTCCTTCCTGTTTTCGGCACAGATATGAATTTCCGGGACACTTTCACTACGGAATTTAATGGAGTTGCTTAGGAGGTTCTGGAAAAGCTGCATTATCTGAACTTCGTCACCCGTAATAACGGGCAATGTGTCGTGCAGTATTACGGCTTCCGATTCCTCAATACTTACCCTTAAGTTTTTAATTGCGTCCTCAAGAGCCTCCTGGCAGTCAACTGCCGTAAATGGCCTGTCGGTATCGGCCAGCCTGGCGTATTCCAAAAGATCATTAATAAGCATGCGCATCCTGGCCGCTCCCTCAAAAATAAATTCTATATACTGGTTAGCCCTTTCATCAAATCTATCCTTATAATCGCGCACCAGAAGCTGTGTAAAGCTGTAAACCATTCTTACCGGTTCCTGAAGATCGTGCGAGGCAACATACGCAAACTGTTCAAGATCCCTGTTCGATCGCCTCAGGTCTTCCAGAATCCTGACGAACTTTTGCTCATTTGATTTTAATTCCTCTTCTGCCAGCTTGCGCTCATGTATATCAATAGAGCTTCCAAACCACCTGGTTACACTGCCCCTGTAATCTTTGTAGCTTATCCCTATATTCAGGTGCCAGCGGTATTCTCCGTCCCATCTCCTTAAACGGTAAGTCGATTCAAATGGCGCCGACTGGGCCAGACTCCTGCTCCATGCATCGGAGGCCATAGGCACGTCGTCAGAATGCACAATTGAAATCCATTTCCTTCCATAGCATTCCTCCTCGGGCAGACCTGTATAATCCTTAAAACGCTGATTAACATAATCTGTATTGCCCACTGAATCTGTCGACCACACCATTTGCGGAAGTGAATCGGCCATCTGGCGGAAGCGTTCCCTGCTTTTTTCAACTTCAATATAAGCGCTTCTTCTCTGAATCTGGAAGTAAGCAACAATCAGCGAAATAACAATATATGAGGATCTGTTAAAAAGTGCATTCGCAATTGAAATGCCGGGAGGAGCAAGAAAAATAGCCGTATATGTAAGAATTGCATTAATGACTGTGGCCGAATAAATATATGACCTGGGCATGGAGGGCTGTGCAAGAACAAAAAGCGGAATAATATAAAACACCCATACTGTCCATCCAAGTGTAGTATTGATATCTGCAAAAAAAACTAATGCAAAGATAAGGATGCTGAAAACTACAGAAAACTTTTTGCCAGGGTTCATATATCCACCCGCTTATGTTTAACAAAAGATAAAGTGCAATTGTTAAAAAGACAAGCATAAAAACCAGCTTTGAAGATTCATTTCTCAACGTCACACGTCTCAATCTCATGCCACTTGCCCCAGCGGCTTCCGCCCCCGTTGAGAACTTTAATTTTCTTTTTGTGGCCTACATAATACTCGTCGTTGAAATGATAATGGCCGTGCAGTACAATGTTGATGTGATGCTTTTCAAAAAGCTCTATATAACGCTCATATTTGCGCGTGGCCATGAAACGTGCAAATATTTTGCTGGACATTTTAACTACCTGTTCATAGCTGTAAAGGTAGTTATGCATGGCAGCTATTTTGCATCTTCCTTTTAAGGGGTGCTCTGAAAGCAGAAGATCCAGCGCGCGGTAATCCCGCATATCGCACACTCCGTTGGAGCATGCCGGGTTGCGCGCAATACCCGGCAGCTGATTGGAATCGATGCCGATAATGACAGTTTTATCATCCAGGATCTTTAAATACGGGTAGCCGCACAGGTTCCCTTTGGAGGTTATTACCCCTTCAAATGAAGCCTGAAAGTAGTGGTTAAAGTGATTCAGGTCTTTCCTGTATTTCTTAAGCCGGTAGTTTACCATAAGCCCCAGGTATTTTCTAATGCCCGCAAACTTCCGGTAAAGGCTTTCAGGAGTCTTGAAATGGGCAAAAAACTGCATATACAGGTCGTGGTTGCCCGGTACTACGCTAAGCTTCGAGGCTTTAACAAAATCGTAATGCCTGAGGATTTCGGCCACTTCCTTATACTCCTTTTCCCTGCCCGTATTTGTAATATCGCCCGTAATAATCAGGTGCGAAGGGTGATGAGAAGCTATCTCGCGGATTTTCTTCTCTACCGATTTATTATGATTTTCTGAAATTCCGTAATGGAGGTCTGAAATATGTACAATTTTCATAATTTAACAATTCCGGTTAAAGCTGGTATTAGTAAAAAGTAAAAAGGAATTAGGACAAAGTCCAACGCCTGAATACCTCTTTCCCATCCAGGTCAAAAAAAAGGGCAGGAAGAGTCTTCCTGCCCGCTTGAGGTTTGATCTGAATTATATCCGGAGATAAGATTTTATACTAGAACGAGCTTTTGCCGGCTCCGTCACGCCCGTCGTCAATGTTACGGTCGCGGCGGTCTTTGTAGTCGTTAAACATGTAGGAAATTCCCAGCGATATGCTCCTGCTGTTTTGCGATACATAAGACCAGCGTGAATAATAGCCCGATCCAAAGGATTCACCAATGCTTTTCTGCCATAAGAACGGGTCGGACATTGAAATGTTAAGCCGCAGTTTTCTATCCATAAAAGTTTTGCTGAAATAAATGCCGAAATATTTACTCTCGCCTGAATATGCTATTCTGGTTTTTGTTTTAGGCCTGTAATACATGTAGCAGGTAAAATCAATGTCGTACCATAACTTCAGTCCAAGATTTGCATTAATATTGTATGAGTTCTCCGTCATGGATAAATCTTCTCTTATGTACTGTCCGATTTGCTTTCTTGACAGATAATGGAACTGAATGTTCAGCATGGTAATAAAATCCGGCAGATGGAACGGCATCATCGGGGAATTGTAGTATGGAAGTGTAAGGTCCACTCCGAAGGTTTTGCCGCTGTTCAGGTTAATAAAGCTTGAAATCATCACGCTGTCGTTTTCCGTTGCAATAGCATTTGTATAGTAGCCGGTTGAATAAACATAAAACACATTAATGTACTGCGACAGGTTAACCGCATAAGAATTGACATAATAGGGCCGAAGCTTCGGATTTCCCGCAAAATAGGAATTCGGCCCTGAATACTGCCTGAAAGGGTTGATATAATAAATCTGCGGGTATGTTACTCTTCTGAAGGTATTGAAGCCAAGGTTAAACAGATCCGTGAATCTGTAGGAGACATTGAGATTGGGGAAAAAGTTCAGGAAATTTTCCGAGAAGTTGGTATTAGTTGTAACCTGGTTCCCCTCAGTATTCAGATTTTCTCCTCTTATGCCTCCTTTAATATCAAAGTTGCCGGCCTTATAAGAAACTGATGTATATAGCGCATTTATACGTTCTTTATACCCGAATAAGTTGCTTAGGCCGAGGCTGTCTTTCCAGTCATTAAAAATGTAAGAATAGTTGAGCACGTCATAGTCATTTTCTCTGTTCCTGTATGTAAAACTGTAGCCGGCTTCAAGCCTGCTGGAACTGATAGGAAGGACGTAGTCGGTCTTAAAAACCATTGTTTTGGCATTTACTCCCGTGCTGCTGTTTTGCATCTCAGGCATTCCGGGCTTGTTACTGTAGTCCAGCTTCATTTTGTTTTCCGCAGGGTTATTGATTGATGTATACATCAGATCAAAAGTAAGTTCATTGCCCTTGGTTTCATATTTCTTTTTATAGAAGCCGTAAAGCGACAATGTGCCGTAGTTTCCTTTATTGTAGCCGTCTCTATTGTATCCATACTGGTACTGTCCGGCACTGTTCATAACAGCAAAATCAGATGGGCTTTTTGAAGAAAAATTGTTAAAGTTATAGGTCCCGTATAAGGTCATTGAATTGCGCTCATTAAAATCGTAATCAAATCCCAGTTTTGTGTAGCCGAAGGGACTTGTACTGTTGTTTTTTCCTGTTGATGTCTGGTTGTAAAGGGATTTACTGGCATATGTTATTCTTTGGGATTCACTTTCACCGGTAAATTTAGAATAGCGGCCAAAGCCCTGGGCAAAAATGTTCAGGTTATCTTTCTTATAATTGAGGTTGAGCCCCCCGCCCATACTTTTGTCTGTAGAGGTAGTAATGCTTACAGATCCGCTGAAGTTATCAAAGGTATTTTTCTTCGATACCAGGTTCAGTATGTATGTTCCGCCCTCTGCGCTTTCCTTTGCACCGGGGGCTAAGATAACCTCGGCCTGATCTATCATAGAGGCGGGCATCTGGGCAAGCATTTCAGCAGGCATGGGGTATTCGTGCCCGTCCATCTGAATCCTTACATTCTGCCCCCGCACGGAAATCTTATTGGACTGCGGATCCACTTCAACCACGCCTGAATTCTTAAGTGCGTCTGTAACAGTGCCGGAGCTTCCGGGCAGACGGTCGATGTTCAGGATCTGACGGTCGGCCTGAAATTCAATCATAGGCTTCAGCGATTTAATTACAACCTCCGGCATAACGATAGCTGATGACTTTAGCTTTATCAGGCCAAGCCTGGAAGACTGCGCAAGATCCAATGAATCTACTAATACCGTCTGATAACCCATCATGGAAAGCCTTACGCGGACATTACTTTCAGGAATATTATCAACCGTGAAATTTCCCTTCTCATCTGCAGTTGAGCCTGCAAGGGTTTTATTGCCGGTTTTTGATAGAATAGTTATAGTTGCGGAAGCCAGGCCTTTACCTGTGGATTCATCGGTCATGGTTCCTGTCAATTTGAAGCTTTCCGGAGCTTTCTGAGCAATTAGTAAAGTACCAAAAGTAAACAGGAAAATGAATAAATACACCGCAAGTTTCATTTTTCACTCCGAAGTTTTCAGTAAGCGATAAATTTAATTAAAAATGCTACAGCAGATCAGTAAGTAAAGGCTCTTTGTCTGTAAAAAACAGGATTGTCCTCTGCTCTGTCAGTAATACATATTTCATCTTGTCATTTTCCTTGTATTCGCCAATTCCCATTACCTGGTCCACTGAACTATTCGTTTCTTCATCAATATGGAAATTACTGACATTGCTGAAAATTATCTTTTTATCGGCATCTTTTGAGAATTCAGGCCGGTTTGCCAGAATTAAAGTGAATTTTTTGTCTTTATGGTTAAAATCCATGCTGTGGATGTAAGATGTGCCGCTGCCGGTTATTTTTTCTTCCAGTTTCATTTTTTGCCAGAATTTATTAGTAATATTTTTGCTTTTTTGCCTGGAAACAGCTTTAAGCCGGAAAAATTTTTCCTTTCATATATATATATGGTGACGAAGGCCGTTTTCGGAAAAATTTTTGAAAATAAATTATTTTTTTTCAAAATTTGAGGCAAGGGATAAATGAATAATGTATCTCAGGCGGGGTACAAAAACATTTTGTTGGGCTCAGTACAAATGCGGAATACTGCGCGATCTTAATTGCCCTGCAAAGTCGGCGTACACAACCGCGTCCAATCGGTTAGTGCTTCGCCCGAGGCGCCTTTTTATTTCTTCCTTGCTTTCCACTGCAATTACTCTTTCATTGGATATTTCATACCTTACGGAAATGGCTTCCTCTTCAAACTGGTCGTCTTCAATTGCAATTTTGACCTCACATTTTCTCAGGCGCTCCCTGTAATGCCACAGCATCTGCGACCTTAAATTCCTGTAACTGAAGGCATCACCTTTTATTTCAACGGGCCTGGCGCCGGAAATAATTTCTGTCGGCCGTATTCCGCGCGATCTCAGGATATCATATACCCCGGCCCCCAGTCCCACGGTATCTATGGCTACGTTCTCCGGCTTCAGGTTACTCCTGGCAATTTTACTTAATAACAGCTCAGATACTTCGGTAATATCTTTCTTTTCATATTCCTCAATTTCAAGGAGTGTATTGTTTTCAATCAGGGCAAATTCCGTCTTATCGTCACCAAAGCGGGCAACGTCAACCCCAAGGTACATTTCACCCGGAAAGGCCTTCTGAATGGGCGCTTTAAGCTTTGCGTTCTCTATATATTTATATGGAATGAGCTGGTCCGAATCATCCCCGGCTTCAAAATCTCCGTCCAGATACATCCGGCGCAGTTTTTCAGGCAGGTTCTGCAGAAAAAGCACGTATTCGGGATTGTGTTCAAGAAGTATTTTGTTGTCAAAAACACCTGAAGGTATAAACATACTGCTCAGCTTTACAGTTTTTCCGTCTACAGTTCCTTCCGTAAAATACTTTACGTTTGGAAGCTTATTGCTGATCCACCTTTTTCTAACCCATATTCTTCCAACTCCGCCGGGATTTGCTGTAGCCCTTATCCTTACCGGAATGTCATCGGTTTTTCTGCCGCAGGCGGAAATTACAAGAAACATTTCCTCGGTAAACTCCTCCACCTGGTCGAAGCCGATATAATGAAACTGATGCCCCTGGTAGTTCAGCTCATCCCCTGGATTCTGGCAGTGCCCGAACCTTACTGTCCCCCCTGCCGGGAAAGTCCAGGTTTTCTCCTGTTTATTGTATTTTCCTGAAAGCTGCCTGAAGCACATTGAGCGGCCTATCAGTTCTTTTAACCTCGGATAAGTCCTCCTTATAATGAGGGCCTTATAGCCTTTACGGTTTATATAGCGTAAAGCACCGAAAAGGAGCACATCCGATTTTCCCCCTCCTTTTGCACCCCCGAAAAGAATTTCATCTGCCGAAGATTCCAGCATGCTGTACTGCGTGGCCTGCGGCTGCCAGAGAATTACGGGATTTTTCATCTATCCCCCTCTGCTATTTTGTGCTAACCTCATTGGGCAGCAAAACAACACCCTGCGGAGCCTCTGGTTTTTTGTCCTTATCATTTTCCGTAAAGTAACGGAAAATGCTGTATGAAAATTTTTCACTGCATGCTTCAACGGCTTTCATTTCCCAGAATATTTTCTGTTTCAAAGCGGCAATCGTTCTGGCCTTTGCAAACTCCGGATACTCCTCTGCCCATTCATCAAGCGTCTCGGGAAGAACGTTTATTCTTACAGCAAATGATTGAAAACTGTAGCCTTCACTGCAGTGGTTCACAAGCATCTGGCAGAATTCAATCTTGAAGCCCGAATTCTCTTCAAACTGCCACTTTTTTCTTTCAAGTTTAAGTTTTTGTATCTGGCGTATTTCCTGAATTCTTTGTTTTCCGGCTTTCTTTTTCATAACGCGGGCTCCCCGGTTATTAAACATAATTTTGCACCCTTTTGCGGAAGTATATACAGTCCCTGTGTTGCCGCTTGAGTATAATATGCATCAATGTCAAACAATTGTAAACTTTCAAAATTGTTCTGAATTGTGATTTTTATTCTTTCTGTTGTGAATATTTTCACGTATTTTGAGGTATACTTCACAAAATGACTTGACTAAATGAAAAAAATTCCTTAAAAATATATGGGTTGAAATAGGTTCTATGTCAGATGACATGTGTTACGCTGAGATATTTATTTGGGAAAGGAGTAAAGGTTAATGGAAAGGTATTTTAATTCGGGCCATCCGGAGCAGGATACAAAATCCGGAGCCTCAGGTACAGATCAGAAACCTGGCGAAAGGACTGATCTGCACCATAGGCTTCCTGAGCTTGGAATCCTGAGGTCGATCTGTATTACATTAGATACTCACAGAGAGATTACAGGCGCACACCCCGATATTTCCAACGCCACCAGGAGGCTCAACGACTATACTTCGAGAATTACAGAGAAATATACTGAAGCTAAGAATATACTTATCCGGCACCTGGTTAAAGTTGCCGGCGCACTTAAAAATTACGGCGTTATGGCCGAGAATTACGACCTTGTAAGCTTGGCTTCAGTTAATGACCAGGCTCTTAAGGAAATGACCGACAGGGAACTCTTCAGCTATGGAGTTTTAATCAGGGAGTATTCAAATACCTATTCAGATACGCTTTTCTGCCTGGGCATTGATCCCAACAGCCTTGAAGAGTTCCACCAGACAATAGATCTTTTTTCTTATGCCACGGGATTAAGCGGAACCGGAGTATATGAAAATACCGACTGGAAGAAAGAAATCGATCAGAACTACGACGAAGCTTTCAGCCTGATTCATAATACGCTCGATCACCTGGCTGAACATATCAGAGAAAGGTATCCCGGCTTCTACAGCGATTACCTGCGCTCGAAGGTATTCCCTGCTGCCGAAGATGCGGGATAAATAATAAAAACGGGGGTTGATATGCAGGACCATTTGGTCATCTTATCTTTTGTGCTCCTTGTCCTGCTCGTTTCTGTAATGTCATACGCAGGACTGATGATGTTCAGGTCGAATTATATTTTACATCATCATCATTTATTGTTAAGGCACAGGCATCATCATTATCAGAAAAACAACAGGGATTTCAGCAGGACTTACAATATCAACGGTTCAGAATAACTTTTCCACGTAAGAAACTGAATCCTGTTTAGACATTTCAGGTGCTAATTCCTGAATTCCGCAATCCTGTTTTTCAGAGGCAGATCTACGGTGGGGATTTCTTTGTCTTCTTTTGGAATTGAAAAGTAGAAAGCAGCTCCGTTTCCGGCCCGGGATTCAACCCATATTCTGCCCATATGCCGTTCCACAATCTTTTTGCATAATGCCAGACCAATGCCGTTACCAGGGTATTCACTCCTCTGGTGCAGGCGCTGGAAGATTACAAATATGCGCTCGTGGTATTCGGGTTTTATGCCGATGCCGTTATCCTTCACGGAAAAAACCCATTCGCGCTCTGTTTCCTCCGAAGTGATATGTATCTGAGGCTTCTTGCCGCCGCTGAACTTAACGGCGTTCTCGATCAGGTTAGAGAAAAGCTGCCTTATCTGGTCGTCATAGCATTTTATAACCGGCATGGGGGAATATGTTACCACGGCTCCGGAACTGTTTACAAGATATTTCATGTCCTCAAGAACCGTTCTAAGCACAAGATTAAGGTCGGCAGACCTTGGAGGAACGGATTTTTTAGACACCTCGGAATAGCCCAGCAGGTCCAGAAGTAACTGGTGCATGCGCCGTGCTCCTTCAACGGCATAACCTATATACTCGTCAGCCTTATGATCCAGTTGGTTCTGGTATTTTTTTGAAAGAAGCTGTGTATAGGTAGCAACCATCCTTAAAGGCTCCTGAAGATCGTGCGAAGCCACATATGCAAACTGCTCAAGCTCACGGTTGGAATTATTCAGCTCTATAAGTGTGTTCTTCAGGTTTTCTTCAATAATTTTACGTTCTTCAATTTCATGGAGCTTTTCCTGGTAAAGTTTTGCGTTTTCTATAGCCAGAGCCGCCTTGTCGGCTATATTCTGAACAAACTCCAGGTCATCTTTCGTATATGATCTCCCGGCATCGGTTCTTATCAGTAGTACAGCTCCAATTGTGCGCCCATATGAACGCAGCGGTACATCTATGAGACTGTAGAATTTGAAGCGCCGGTAAATTTCCACATACTCATTCTTACAGGTAGACATAACTTCCTCTTCGGTAATTTCCGGGTATATTACGGCCTTACCTTCGGCAATAACTCTTCCTGAAATCCCCTCGCCTACCCTTTGCTTATTCTCAATAAAAAGTTCTCTGATGAACTCCTCGGCCTTTTTATCGGGATGCCACAAAGTTACGGGGTGTATATATTCCTCGTCGCCTGAGGTAAGCAGCAGCATACAGGCATCACCAATCAGCCTGGCAATTTTCTCAACAGTCACTTCAAGAACGGCCTCGTAGTCCAGGCTCATACGCACAAGCGCTTCAGATATGTCCGACATTATCTCAGCCTGTTCTTTTTTCCTGTTCGTAAGCTCCTCTATCTCATGCCTTGTGGTTATGTCCATTGTAAGACCCAGAACTTCCACCACTTCCCTTTGTCTGTTCAACCGCGGTACATAAGTTATGAACTGGGCAATCTTCTTGCCGCCAAAAACCATCTGGCATTCAACCGTGTGTATCTCCTTGGATTCGATGGTGCGTTTTAATGCCGGAAGGAAAGTATCTGTAATTTCTTTTGGGAATAGCTCTTCATCCCTGTGTCCGATAAAATCGTGATACTTAAAACCTGAGGCTTTCAGACCGGTGTAATTCATAAAACGGTAGCGGCGCTGTTTGTCGTAAATTGCAAAGACAAACGGAAAATGGTCTACCGCCATTCGGAAGCGCTGGTCCTTTTCCATGATGGCTTCCTCGGCTCTCTTCCTTTCAGTAATATCGCGGTTGACAGCAGCATATCCTATAATCTTTCCGTTTTCATCTTTCAGCATCCTGGCAACTGAATCAACTTCCAGTAATGAACCATCCCTGCGAAGCTGGGTTATTTCAGTTTCAATAAATCCGCTGTCTTCCAGTTTACGTTTTAATATGGCACCCTGAGTATACGAAATGTCCATTGTAATCAGCTCTGTAAGCTTCCTGTCCAGAGCCTCTTCCTGAGTCCAGCCGTATAACTTTTCAGCAGCTTTGTTCCAGGACTTAACAATAAAGTTACTGTCGAAGGCCAGAATGGCGTCATTAACATTTTCAAGGAGCATTGCATTGTACTCAAGCTGCGCTTCAATGCGCTTTCGTTCCGTAATATCAAGGTTTATTCCAACCCATTGTGTAACGCTTCCCTCAGAATCAAGAAGACCTTTTCCCCGCGAAAGAATGGTGTGAATAACGCCGTTTTTATCGGGCACCCTAACTTCCTGATCCCACATAGTACCCGTTTTAACGCTCTTCATCCAGCTTTCAAGTATTTTATGCGATTCTTCTTTCGGAAGTACTTTCATCCACCCCCTGCCTTTTGCCTCAGGCATCGTAAGCCCAAGAAGGTCCAGCATCTGCTGGCTGAAATAGCTGATATTACCCTCGGAATCAGCCGCCCAGACACCGTAAGGAATGGTTTCGCCAATTGCCCTGTAGAATTCTTTGGATTCAGCGGCTTCCCTTAAAGCATATTTAATTCGGTGCCGCTCCCGGTCAAGATCCTCGGCCTGTTCGCTTAATATTTTTGCCTGCTGAAAGAGCTGTGCTGTGCTGAAGTTTAGTTTTTCAACCGAGCGCCTGTATTTCAGATAAAGAAACAATGTAACCCAGAGTAAGGAAATCCCAAGAAGCCTGTTAACCAGCGCCTGAGAATAATCACCATGCATGTGCTGAATGACGAAGCCTGCTGAAATAAAAATTGTGGATACAACACCAAGGGATATTGTAAATTTGTCGGATAACTTTCTGAATGCATAAATTAAGGGAATATAATATAGCAGCCACTCAACGAGTCCTGCTGTAGTATACAGGTCGAGCGCAAAGGTCAGTGCGTAAAACAATCCAACTGTTACTAGGCGTACAATCATACTCAATATAAGTGGTTAAATTTTCTGTCGTAAATAACATTAATTAACAACAAAGAGCAGCACAGGAACAATCAGCATGTTTTCAGGATTTGTATAATATACACAAGAGAAATTAAATTTCAATAGTGCTGATAAAATATTTTTTGAGACAGTGAACTTACCGCCTGAATGCCCGTCTAAATGATAAAGAATCCCGCAAATATTTAACAGGAGGACTACTTGAAAAAGCTTTACTGGTGGCTTTTAATTTTTCCGGCTCTACCCTTCTCCGCCCCTTCACTTTACGGCCAGACCGGCATCGGGAATAACTCCGCAGCAGAAGTAACCATTATAACTGATGAGGCTGATGCAGTATTGGCAATTCTTTCCAAAGAAACTGATGGAATAAATTTAAGCGAATCCGACTGGCAGAAGCTCTTTGGAACTGAGGGTTATACAAGGCTTAAAAAACGCGAACACTCCATGGGCCGCAAATTTGAGGATTCTACTTTCCGCTCATTTGTGCTCTCCGGGACTCTTAAGGACCGCTATATATCCTTAAAAGATGCTATTGAAAAATGGAAAATAATGGATGCTTCAGGCGCAGCCAACCAGGCGCTTTTATATCTGCCGGAAAATACGGCCATAAAAGCAAAAATTTACCCCGTTATAAAGCCTGCCCCTAATTCATTTGTGTTTGAAACGGATTCTGATCCCGCAATTTTTATGTATATCGATCCCGCAGTCAGACCTGAGAAGCTTTTTAATACACTTTCACATGAACTTCATCATATCGGTATTGGCTCGGCATGCGATAAGCAGATACAGAATGCTTCAATTCCCAAAGGAGTAATGGATGCTTTAAGATGGATCAGCGGATTTTCAGAAGGAAGAGCCGTTCTGGCCGCTTCAGGCGGCCCCAATGTTCACCCTCATGCTGTAAGCGATTCACTCGCACGATCAGTCTGGGACAGGGATTTTAAGAATACCAGGCGCGATATTAAGGAGCTGGAAGAATTCTTTCAAAAGCTCATTGAAGGGAAAATTCCAGAAAAAGAAATCATTGCTGAAGGAATGAAGTTCGTATCCCGTGAGGATATCCCGCAGGGCGCATTTTACACCGTAGGATGGCTTATGGCATCAACAGTCGAAAAGGTGTACGGGCGGAAGCGCCTTGTGGCCTCTTCGTGCGATGGATACATGTTTATGTCGGACTATAATAGTGCGGCAAAGACCTTAAATAACTATGGAGCAGACTTGCCAACGTGGAGCGAAAGTCTCTTAAGCCGGTTAAAAAGTGAAAAATAAAAAATATGGGAGCAGGTTTGGGTTAGATATAAATTGCCTGCCTTATGGCGGGCAATTTATAAAAAAGGAATTAATATGCCTTTAATTCAGAGATGTATTTTTTGATAAATTCCACCGCACTGATGTAATCCTCCAGCGCAATAGGCTTTACCAGATAATATTTTATGTTGTATTTATTATTCGTAAAAATATTCTCGTCAATATCGGCGCTTGAAAATATGATGATTGGAATGCTGCTTAAATCTGAATCCTCTTTTATTTCTTCAAGAATTTCCTTACCCGACTTCTTCGGAAGATTAAGGTCCAGAATAACAAGCGAAGGCACTATTGCTTCTTCAAAATTTCCTTTGCGGAAAAGATAGCTGAGGGCTTCCTCGCCATTCATAACAACATTAAGATTTATATGCGGAGCATTTTCGAGAAGAATTTCTTTTATCAGCGTTACATCCCCGGGGTTGTCTTCAACAAGCAGGACTTCTACTTTATAATTATTCATTTATTAATGCTTTATAAATATAATTTAACAGAATTATGCATGATTTATTCATTTCTGTTTTAAGGTCTATAAGTTTAGCAAAAAGATGTAAAAAAAGCAACCGCCATCAGACTGGCATTTGGCTTCTTACAAGTGGAATTAATATTACATTGAATGGCGCCAAAGATGTTTTTTATGTTATAAGTGAAGTTAAAAAGTAAAATAATAAAAGGAGATATTTATGGCCAGAGGAGTTGGCGGACACGGTCCTGCAAATATAATGAAGCATCTTAAAGGTCTCGATTTTCCGGCCAATAAGAGCAAGCTATTGTCTTATGCAAAACGCGGCGAAGGTCCCGATACAGATGATGTATTGAACATACTTCAGCAGCTGCCCGATAAAAATTACAATTCACCGGCAGATGTAATGAAGGAAGTAGGACACGTTGAATAGTAAACAGTAGGAAAATTTGAAGTGGTGGCATCCTTGCAGGATGCCGCCACTTCAGGGAATAATTTTAGTAGCGTCTGTTTCCAAAGCCGCTGCCGCCGCCGCTGGATCTTCTGTTTCCACCGCCGCCGCCGCCTCTTGGTCCGCCGCCGCCGCCTCTTCTGTCGTCAGTTTTAGGACGGGCTTCATTAACTGCAATCTTCTTGCCCTTAATTTCACGCGTATTAAGTTCATTCATTGCCTTCTGCGCACTGGCAGTATCAGACATTTCAACAAACCCGAATCCCTTGGATTCTCCTGAAAACATATCCCTGATAATTTTTACGCTTTTTACGTGGCCGAATTCGCCGAAAGCCTGTTCGAGGTCGCGGTCAGTCACTTCTTTTGAGAGATTACCTACAAAGATATTCATCCTCATCACTCCTAAAGTTTAGATTGGAAAAAATAAATTAAACGAACTGGGGGTCGATAATATTTAGCTGTTAATTGTTTTTGTGAGAAATATTTGTCTTCCCGGCACTGGCCGAAATCAGATAAAATGAGTCATGATAAAGAGAAGAGCAAGCAATGCTGATAATCTAATTATCGGGAGTTCAAATAGCTATGCCAGTGAAAGGCTGAAAAGTCAGTCTTTATTTCAATATATTAAAATAAATGTGAACTTCAAATCCTTTTGCATTAAATAAAATAATATGTCTTAAAACAAATTCTAGAGACTTGCCGGATCGATAATGATAAGTCAAGCGGGTTCAGATTTGTGCTTATACTGCACAAAATAGAGTTAATTGTATTTTGGACATGCCGCCGTAATGGCGGTAGTAATTATTTATAAAGCTTACACAATATAATACAAACCGCAATGCAAACAAAGGGAAAAATAAGTGATGCTAAAGGCCCATGAACCTTAGTTCCATTGTCCGGACTCCCTGCGGAAAATGAATCCTTCTTCTTTTCACAAGAAACCGGTTAGATTCTGTCGAGCTTAATAAGGCAATCCCCCGCTCTTTTTGTGAGGCGGGGGCTGCCTGAAGGCGCGGACATGAGGGGATGTCCGCACCTTCTGTAAACGATGTAGTTATATAATGGAAAACGCTTTAAGCGCTATTACCAGTATCGTAATTCCCATTACAACTAAAAGAAATACTAGTTCCCACGGGAGTTTTCTTTTTTCATCTCCGTTAACTTCTGCCGGGAACTGTTTGTTTTCTTTTTTTAACGGCTCTTTGGCCGGTGTTGTATTTTCACTTTTAATTTCAGCCTGTTTTTCGGCTGCAAGCTTTGCTGCTTTCATTTTAGTTGCTCCTGAATTTATTTTTTTGACACCCAGGCGGATAGTGCCGGACCGGACGCAATTTCCTTCAGGCCCAAATATGAAATGCACGCCGTGTGCATGGCAATTATTCCAACTGAAATAATGCCATGCATGCCGCTGCATTAAATGCACTTATCCCGCTTTAAGGGTTAACTAAGCATGAAGTATTCATGCATAAAATATGTCTGATAAATTCAGGATACAGGAGGGGCCCTGCCTTTTAGCAGGATGCGTTCTGCAGCGTCATGGAAGAATTTATAGCTGTCGCAGTTAAATAAAATATAATCGTTGATCTTTTCAGGGAAAAACGAGGCTATAACGTGTGCCGAAATGCTCGATAATTTAACGTTATTCTGTGCAATGTGCGAATGTACAGCCCAGCGGATTTTGGGCGTGGAATCCCCCGCATGTTTGTTCAGAACTGCTTTTGCCTTGTCGCCTAACGGTACGTACATCGTATAGACGTT
>JBLNAZ010000054.1:0-4251 GCA_050259615.1 Syntrophomonadaceae bacterium
AAGGGGAGCAGCTACGCCAACTCTGCGGAGAAAGCCGTTCTGGCCCCAGAGAAATTTTTCCATGAAGCTGATTTTATCCGGAAGGAGCTGTACCTTTGTCTCCACTGGAAAACCTGTCGTATCCTCTGCGGCTGAAGTATCCTGTGCTATTGTAGTATCTGGGTTTGTGTTAAAATACCTTATGTCAGAATCCATGAGCATAGATGAATTTAACAAATGGGGATATCCTGCCTCAGAAGCATATAACTTTATTTCCGGCGTAAATGATAACCTGACCGGCTGCGCATATGCAGACTGAAGAGAAAGAATTATTAAGATAGAAAATATATTTATAATTCCCGGCAAGAAAGCTTCTGCACTTTCAAAACGGTAATCCTTAATTATTTTCTTCATTTTTACTTCCTGTTGCAAGACGTTAAAATATCGCATCTATTAATGGACAGGCTCAAAGGCAAAATGGTTTAATTCACCTATTAGAACAGGCCAATAATTCATAAAAGGGAAAATTAAATATAAAAGCTAGGATAGATTTTCTTCCGGAAGGGAAGCTTTAGGGCTTGAACGGAACAGATAAACTAGAGTGCTTGAATCCTGCGCCCTTTTACAAGGTAGTAAACACTAAAGAATAATATCAAAGCTGCAACTGCGGCTGCGGCTTCTGTAAAGAGCATTCCAGATGCGCCCCATTTCGTGTGGCCCCATCCGTCAACAACAGTCATGGCCGCAATAGGCATATTGGAAAGCGCAGCATAAAGATTATATTTTGTAGCTGCAGCCCCCTGGCCGATCGCTTCCAGCACGAATGCAGAAAACCCTGCATATGAGAGCCCGGTTATGAAAGCATAAACTAAGGTAAAAACTATGAATATACTTTCAGTGTGCGGGGCCAGTGCCATGGCTGCAGCAGAGAATGCCATTAAAAGTCCGAACATACTGTAAGCCGCCTTACGGTCTATTCGGTCGCATATAAAGCCGCCGGTAATTGAACCAATGGCCGAAGCAATACCGCTTAAAATTCCCGTAACCAGTTCCACAGTCCCTGCTGAGGCATGCCAGTCACCGGCAACTGCAGACCATAAGCCCGATGCTGCTCCTGTTCCAATAGGCAGAAAACAGAGCAGAAGCGCCAGATATCCGCTTTTCGATTTTACAACGTTCCATAGGTCCTTTAACACGTCAGATACATTTTTAACAAAGCTTCTTTCATGGAATACCGCCTCAGGCTCCTGAACATATAAAAGCCCCAGGCAGCAGAGCAGGCACACAATTCCAAGTGCTGTACCTGGAAGCCAGTGATAAGGCTGTACTTGTGCCAGCCAAAGCCCAAAGCCGCCGCCAAGACCAGCACCCCCGAGATTTCCGGCCTGGAACCAGCCTGAAGCCCTGCCTTTTTCATTCTCTGGAGTATTATACGCCATAAGGCTTTCAACCGACATTCCAAGAAAAGTAACTGCGAAATTAGAGGCCAGTATAATAAAACTGAAAATGAGGAATGAATCCTTTTTAACAGGCAATATCCCGGTTATAAATAATCCAAGGGCAGTTACGCTTGCGGCAATTATGTACCAGCTCTTCCTGGTAAGAGTTGTATCTGCTACCGGGGCCCAGAGAAATTTCCACGTATGCGGAACAATGCTTAGTGCTACAAGTTCGGCAATACTGTCGATACTCATCCCAACATGGGCAAGCAGATAGGCCATGGCAACAGATATAAATCCGCTTACTATCCCGAACGGCAGTATGAGAAATAAGAAAATAACCGGGTGAAGGGGAACGCTAGTTCCTTCAGGCCTCCCGGCAGAAGAATTTATGTTAAAACTCTCGTTACTGATATTCCACCTGAAAAATTTTATTGGGAAACCATATAAAAACTATTATACAGGAAAGTACTTCTGAATTCACGGTAATTCAGATTACCTGAAATGTTATAAAAAAGCCCGGCTTTGAATAAGCCGGGCTTTAATAGAGAATGGTTAAATTGGCAGTATTACTTCAGGAATACCATCTTCTTTACTAGTGAGAAGTTGACCGAGGAGAGTTTGTAGTAGTAAACTCCTGACGCGAGATTACTTGCATTCCATACAATCTTATAGTTTCCGGTCTTCAGAATTCCGGAGTGCAGTGTCGTCACTTCCCGCCCAACGGCATCATAAACCTTCAGAGTTACATCTTTATTCTCTGGAATTGAGAACTCGATGGTAGTTGCAGGGTTGAACGGGTTCGGGTAATTCTGCTGAAGGGCATAGGCCTGCGGAATTACATCGTTGGTCATTTCAACACCGGTAAGCTGCTGCAGAGAAGCCTGTAATAGTGAAACTGCATATTTTGCATTGTGGACGCCCATACTCCAGTCATTCTTGACAAAGTAGTAGTCCCACATCGGACCCAGAATCTTCGGGTATCCGGGAAAGTTCTTTACAATCATGGAATCTCTGGCCATTGTTACAACTTCACCGGTTGTATCTTTGGGAAGTATTGCCTTTAACTTATCCAGTAATCCCTGAATTTCTGTTTGTACACCTTCAATCTTACCATTTTTATCGTAATCGCTGGAAGCCTTTACATCGTCAAAGGAGGTAGTTACGGTCGGATGGCAAGTTTTGCATACATATACTCTGTCTTTGCCCTGCTGATCGGTCATCTTCATAAAGTGGTTAGCCTCTCCAAACCTGTTAACTGATGTATCCGGGTTAGCCTTCATATGGCAATCAACGCAGGCATTAGCCATAATATTCTTATGTGTTCCTTCACCGGTGAAATTCAGCCCGTATTCATATCCGTTAGCACCTAAGAACATATCCGACTGCGGGCTGTAATGCGGGTAGAACCTGTCGGCAAATTTCTTTGCCTGGCTGGTAACCCTCACCTGTGAATTTTCACGGGCGTGATGGCAGTTCATGCACATGGACCCCGTTCCTGTCGGGTTCTGCGGTTTGTAACCGTTTACTAGTGAATCAAGTGAAAGCAGTCTGACCGAGGAAGTAGTATTAGTGCTCTGATGCGGATCGTGGCAGCTGGCACATGAAATTGAAGGAACGTTATCCGTCGTTGCACTGTAGCCCGGAGTGGTTTTGTTCTTTGCGAACTTCACAATCGCAGCTCCGCTGTGGCACGGGTAGCACGAAGTACGCCCGGCTTCCTCACCACTTAAAGGCATCGTTGCATGGTTCGACTGTCTCCAGTCACTGCCAACCACATAACTTGGAGGCAGATCATGGCATACCGTGCAGACGCTTCCCTGGAGTGAAACTGCAACTTTTGTGGGATCGGCAGTTTGCGCATGATCAGTTGCCGGGCCATGGCACTGCTCACATCCGATATTTGCAACTGAATCTACACTTTGATAATTTGTCTCAAGAAGGACCCATCTGCTGGAATCACCCGGTGTTATATGAATAGTATCATTAACAGGTTTCCTCGGTTTATACCATGTTGTATCCCAGCCGGTTATTTTAGCCTTGTAGCCAAAGTTTCCATTGTTAAGCGTTGAATCCCAGCCTGTGGTGTGGCACTTGACACAGGGCGTACCATATTCTCCGAACAACTGTCCCGTTATGCCGCGTTTGTACATTGTGGCATGCGCCGACTGGCTCCACTTTGAGAACTTGTCTATTGTCTTGGGTGTCTGGTGGCAGGGGGCACATGTCTTAGTCAATGTTAACCCCTTATAAACGCTTACAAAAATATTCTGTGTCGCCGTCTTAGAGCCTATGGTTGCTGTTAGTGTATACAAGCCCCGCTTGTCAGCAGTAAATGAATTTCCAGTGGATGTGCCCGCTGAATCTAAAGCAGCCGTTGACCCTGCTGGTTTTGCCGTCAGTGTCCAGGTAACCAGAGGTGCCTTGGCGGTAGTATCACCGCCTGCAGTTGTATCGGCCGATAAGTAAACTCTCTTGCCAAGAGCTACTACAGGCAGCCCGGATGAAACGGGCCACATTTGCGATGTCTCAGTAAGTTTTAATTGCCCGGGTGATCTGCCTTCAACTGTAATAGTTAAAGTTTGTGCTGAAATTGTTTGAAATGATAACAGGAGTAAAACGGGAACTATTACGAAACAAGATAAAAGTATCTTATTCTTTACCATAATTACCTCCCCATGAAATTAGTTAGTAATAAACCAATTTGAGTGTGTGTGTGCTATTATTCGATAATAAATCCCTTTTGGATTTAAAATCAATCCCATTTATAGGGTAATAAATTTTATCTATGAGCCTGGAATGAATTTCCGGATCTGTTAATTTGTTTGATAGC